>NZ_DBBF01000027.1:263470-458152 GCF_002292065.1 Acinetobacter sp. UBA991
AGGTATTAAAAAACGCCACCTAAGTGACGTTTCATTATGCTTGTAAGGTTGCCATCTTCTGCCAATACTGTGCTTTCAAGGAATCACGTTCTACTCGGAAGCCTTGATAATACAACTCTGCTAAAAATAATGCCGCTTTACCGTGACCTGCTTTAGCTACTTCTTCAAGCTCTTTCACTGCATCTTGGAAGTTTTTTTGCGATTGAATTGTATTTACCGCATTTGCATATACATGCTCTAGTTCATGGTGTGTAAATTGTTGAATCATATATAACTCCTTATTTTAATTATGATTACCGCAAATTCTATTCAAAGTTACTCTACTTTGAATTTAAACTACTTTAACTTAGATTTGTTAAATTATTATGACAAAATTGATTGAATTGTCAAATATATTCGGTGTCATTACGTAAATAAAATCTTACACGATTAAACATTTGTCGCAAATAATTTTAAGTAAAATCAAAGTGAGAATAATAGAAAAGGAGAATAACATGTCCAATGTCATTGATGGCGTAACTGTGGATGTTCCACCATTAGAAAGTCAAATTATTGCGTTAGCTCATCATCATCGTCAATTACTTGATGAAGCCATTTTCCATCAAGAAATTCACTTGGGTGAT
Source organism: Acinetobacter sp. UBA991 (assembly GCF_002292065.1). Classification (NCBI taxonomy): domain Bacteria; kingdom Pseudomonadati; phylum Pseudomonadota; class Gammaproteobacteria; order Moraxellales; family Moraxellaceae; genus Acinetobacter; species Acinetobacter sp. UBA991. The sequence continues at coordinate 264,094 of NZ_DBBF01000027.1, forward strand.
TACTGCTTAGCACAACGTAAACGCGTGTATGACTTTGCCAGTCATTTAAGTCCTGAACAAAAAGATCAGTTTTATCGGATCTATGATGGAGAGTTGAAAAATATTGCCGATGATGATGACTTACATCCTGCAGATGCTGAAAGTGGTGTAGGGATGTTTGCCATTTTTATTACCTTAGTCATCATTGCATTTATTTTGTACTTTTCCTTCGTTCGTACATTAGTCAGTTAATCATTGCTAAAGTAGTGTGCGTTCAATAAGTTGTGGAATTGTGACTTATTGAACGTTGTGCTTGTCCTTAGCGAATCAGAGACTTACACTACCTCTAATTCGAGGTAGATTATGTTGTCTATAATTTTTAAACATAAGGTTATGCAATCCAAATTAGGATTTAAGTTGGACCAATTTTACAATGTTTTGGTCGGTATTATTATTTTGTCTATTTTTATACTTGCGTATAACGCATTGCAACGTCCAATTAACACAGCGCAGTACCAAAAAGTTGTTCAGTATGCACAACAGGCCAGCCATCCAAGAACACAGCATTTGGCCGAAGATACTTTGGAGCAGGCTAAAATTCGACGTGTAGATTATCTAAAGCTTTTAAATGCTTACCAATTTGAATCTAATCGTATTAAACAATATCCCGCAATGGCAAAAGAAGATGAGTGAGTTTTAAACGACTCATTTCTATTGATAAATGAATGGCTTGTCACGGTCGGGAAAACGAAATCAATTTATGCTAGACTGACCGTCTTTTTTAAAGCTGCTTTATTCTCAAGGAATCGACATGCAACAGCAATCGAATATGCAAAATAAATTCTTGATAGATGCTGACATTGGTGATGATGATGTCACATTACCGAATTTACCTGCTGTCGATGTTCCCATTATTGATGAGCCAGTTGTAAAAACTACAGTTGAGACGCCAGCACCTGTAACAATTGCAGCAACAGCACCTGTTGTTGAAGAAGAAACCCAAGCTACGGGATTCTTTGGCCGCATGAAAGATGGTTTGACTAAAACACGTCGTAGTTTCACCGATGGTATGGTCAATATCCTGATTGGTGGCAAAGAGATTGATGACGAGTTATTAGAAGAAGTTGAAGAACAAATGTTGGTTGCCGATATTGGTGTAGATGCAACCAAAACCATTATTGCCAATTTGACTGAAAGAACAGCTCGTGGTGATTTGATCTATTCCCATGCGTTGTACAAAGCACTGCAAGAAGAATTAGTCGCTTTACTCGCACCGCGTGTTAAACCACTGCATATCGATCCTAACAAATCGCCTTATGTGATTCTCATGGTCGGTGTAAATGGCGTGGGTAAAACTACAACCATTGGTAAATTGGCGAAGCGTTTACAAGGCGAAGGCAAGAAAGTCATGCTTGCTGCAGGTGATACGTTCCGTGCGGCAGCGACTGAACAACTGCAAATTTGGGGTGAGCGTAATGACATCCCTGTGGTTGCTCAAGGTCACGGTGCAGACAGTGCTTCGGTTATTTTTGATGCTTTTGAAAGTGCGCGTGCTAAAGGCATTGATGTCTTGATCGCGGATACTGCAGGGCGTTTGCAGAATAAAGCCAACTTGATGGAAGAGCTGAAAAAAGTGAAGCGTGTGATGCAAAAGATTGATGCAACTGCGCCACATGAAATTATGCTCATCGTTGATGCTGGTACGGGGCAAAATGCAATTAACCAAGTTCAGCTGTTTGATGAAGCGGTTGGCTTAACTGGGATTACCATTACCAAGCTTGATGGTACAGCAAAAGGCGGCGTGTTATTTAATATTGCAAGTCGTACCCATGTGCCGATTCGTTATATCGGTGTGGGTGAGAAGATTGATGATTTACGTCCTTTCTCAGCTAAATCATTCGTTGCTGCATTATTTGAAACCGATAAGTAATTAAATTGTGTTAAAAAAGACTCCACGACATGTGGAGTTTTTTATTTCGAATAAAAAATAAGACTTTTTCAAAAATAAAACGATCTGTCATGTTTTTTAGACTATTCCTAAAAAATGCGTCGTTATACACTACATTCAATCCAAGATAACGCCCCAAAGGGCACAAAGGTAGGAATAACAACATGAGCAACTTCTTAAATAGCATTAAATCACGCCGTACCATTTATGCGATTGGTAAAAACCTTACAGTTGACCAAACTAAAATTGAAGAGACCATCCGTGAAGCGGTAAAACACAGCCCATCATCATTCAACTCGCAAACCTCACGTGTTGTGACTTTGTATGGCAACTCTCATGTTAAATTCTGGGAAATCGTACGTGAAACTTTGCGTAAAATGGTACCAGCAGAAGCATTTGCAAATACAAGTGCAAAAATTGATAGCTTTGCTGCTGGTTTTGGTACAGCGTTATTCTATGAAGATCAAGATGTTGTAAAAGGCTTACAAGAGCAATTCGCATTATATGCTGATAACTTCCCAGTATGGTCAGAACATTCAAGTGCAATCGCTCAGTTCGCAACATGGACTGCTTTATCTGAAATTGGTGTGGGTGCATCATTACAGCACTACAATCCAATTGTTGATGCAGAAGTTGCAGAAACTTTTGATATTCCAGCAAACTGGAAATTACGTGCTCAGCTTGTATTCGGTTCAATCGAAGCAGCGGCAGGCGAGAAAACATATATGGATGATTCTGCACGTTTCAAAACTTTTAACTAAGTTAAAACGGGTAGCGAAAAAGAGCACTGTGTATAGTGCTCTTTTTTTATTTCTACGAATGGAGTTTCAAGTAGTACTGACGAAATGGGCAGCATTGTACATACTTTGCGAGAACTGGTAATCCAAAATGCTGAGTTAGAGGGTAATAGAAAAAGAATGATTGTAGATCATTTAGTTTAAAAGATTGATTTAAATGGAAAATTTATAGGGCAAAGTATTGGGTTTAGATGTTATCAAAGATTTGCACAAAGAGGTGTTGAGAATAAATAATATGATTGCTAGAGTTGTTTCAAAGATTACTTTTAAAAAAGCACTTTAAAGTGCTTTTTTGTTGTCTTGTTATTTTCATAATAGTTTGCTTTTATGGTTGTTCAGATTAATAGGAATTCATCATGAAAGAAGCAATAGAACAATATCGCCAAGAACGAGCAACATTAGAAAATGAGATTTCAGATTTCCTTGAGAAGAAATTTGCAGAATTCAAAGACAAGACTGGTGCGGAAGTCATTCACCTTGAGGTAGAGTTTGATTCAACTGATGATGAAGAAGCGGAATTCTTTATTTCGAGTGTGTTTATTGGAACTGATCTTTAATTGAATCAAGAAATAGAAAGCCTCCTTCGGGAGGTTTTTTATGGGAAATTTATTTCACTTATGAAGTAAAAAATTATAAGAATTACATCATCATGGATCTTTAGTAAAAGGGTTATGATTTTTTATAGTAATCATAAGTTTTTGTTTTTAATATTTAATTTGAAATAATAGTGAGTAAATAATAAAATATACACTTGTCTTTATTTATTTTGTGTTGAGTTTTTTTGGTGAAAAAATTAGTAATTCTTCTTATAAGTACGGTAATTTGTGGTTCGGTGTATAGTGCAGATGATATCTTCAGCAAAGATAAATCACTTTTAATTCTAAATAATGATGAGTCTCATAAAGAGGTTAAAAGTAGTGAACAGTTTGATTTCTTTGAGTCGATGAAGCAACAAGAACAAGATCGTGTCAATCAACGTAATTATGAATTAGAGCAAGCGCACGTAGCACAACAGCATACATCTAATATGAGTCCTCATGATAGGTCCCAATATTATCTGGAACATAGACATTTCGATGCTTTGAATGCACAAGGACATGAGCAACAGTTCAACTCAATTTTGAAGGCGAAGAATAGAGGTTTAATTTCTGAAAAAGATTATCAGCAAAGAATTGCAAAACATAATCCGGTGCCATTGGATCAGAGAAATAATCAACTTAAATTCTCAATCCCAATTGGGGAATAAGTTAGTTAACGGCAAAGCTCATCAAAAGATGGGCTTTTTGCTTTTCTGTGGTATAAATTATCACCAACTATAAGGGTGATATATGACAGGCAATTCAGCTAAATGGCTTTGTGTTGGTGGTGTTTTAAGTGGTGAGTGGAGAGAACAGCAGTTAGATACATTCGATGTTGATCCCAATGATTTAGATACTCATAGTTATATACCAATGAAACTTATTAATCCTATAACCAAAGAAGAGCAGCATTTCTTTGTATATACAGAATTACAAGAGCAAGCATATGACAGGGCGATAAATTTTGCCTTTTGGAAAAACCAATAAAAAGAGAAAGCCTCCTTCGGGAGGTTTTCTTTTATGCCCTGCAACTGATGGGGCTTTTTATTGGCAAAACTATTGCTGTAAACATTCAGTAATCATTGTTCTGTAATTGTCAGATTCTTTGAAATACGCTTGTTGGCTCAAATTTTATTTATTAAATTCTACAAGTCGTACTGTTTTGAGCTGATTACAGTACGATGGGTTTAGTTGAGACTGACATGACTGAAATTGAACCCCTTTTGCCCATCAGATTAATTTTTTGATGGGATTTTTTTGTTTAACCAGATAAATATTTGGAAGAAAACTTTCTGTAAATCTATTCTTTTAGAAAGAATCTAAGGATTTACTAAGGTGCTTGGAAGGTCTAAAAACCTATTTAACGTGAAATTTTGAGGCTCAATGATGCAATCTGTTTTCTTTGCAAACTTAAATGATAGCAAGTTTACTTTCATCAACGTTGAATCAATGACTGAAGAAATATTTTGGTGCAGTACAAAATTTTGTTTTAATTCAGAGAAAGAAATATATATCTATCGACGGAAGGATCTAACATCAGATGAATATGATGAACTAATTCGCCAGGCACACAAAAGATTTGATTAAGCTATCTGTAGAAGATCCAGTAAAACAATAGTTTGGCTTTATGACAACTAACAGTTTTGTCAGAATTTTGCAGGCACAAGAAAAATTTGTTATTTTTATTTTACAAAACAAAATGTTAGATAAAGTCATTTTCTTTTGCCATATATATGATGTATATATCTTAAATAAGCCGAATTGTTGCAATAGACAGTTTTGGTTTTTGTCATAAAATGGTCATAATCGCGGAGCATAGTGCTTACGATTTCATAAATTGTTTATACTGAGAAGAGTCTAATGTCTTTAAGAGTTGGTGTTGCTGCTTTCGGTTTATTATTAAGTAGTTCAGTTTTTTCTGCAGTCACTATTACTGCCCCTGAAGAAATCGTGATTCTTGCTGTAAATGGTCAAGAAGTAAATAGTGGATTAATTCCATCAAAGAAGAATAACTATCAAGTAGATCCAGGCAATTTAACTGTTAATGTTCGCTATCGTGAATATTTTGAGCATTTAAATGGTGAACATGACATCGTTAAATCAGGCGTTGTGACCATTCAAGCACCAGATTTACAAGACAATCAGTCTTATAGTCTAGGTTTGGTCAATGCACCTAAAAACTTCGATGCCGCAAAGAAGTATGCAGATCAACCTACTGTTGCTTTGTATGATCAAAATAAAAAATTGGTGGTACAGCAAACAGGTGCAAATAATGAAGCACAGCCATGGTTTACTGGCAGTAATTTATTAAGCCGTACTTTGGATTTAACCCAAAAGAATAAGAATAATGCTGCGAATCAACCTGCACCTGTTTATGCAGGAACCACAGCACAAGTAGTTGCAACTGCGCCTGTAGCGGTAACAACAGCAGCGGCAGCCGGTACAGCAAAAACCACAGATCAACAATTGGCAGAATTGTGGCAGAAAGCATCTAAAGCTGAGCGCCAAAAATTTATGGCTTGGTTAGCTGGTCAAACAAACTAATCTAAAATTTAATAACAAAGCCGATGTTTTCATCGGCTTTGTTTTGTGTGGAATAAAATAAAAATGTCTTTAAAGATTAGAACAGCAAAGAATAGTGATTTGGAACAATTGGTTAAGCTGATTAATATCGCTTATAGAGAACAATCAGAACGTAGTTGGACAACTGAAAAAGCGTATGTACAAGGCGATCGCATTTGTAAAGTTCAATTAGAACAAATATTGCAGCAACTAAATTTCGAATTATTGGTGGGTGAACTAGGTAATGATGAGATTATTGCCTGCATTGGATTAAGCTTGAATGCTGATTGTATAGAGATAGGTACTTTTGCGATTGATCCAAGCATACAGAATCAAGGCTATGGGCGTGAATTACTCAATTATGCGGAGTTATATATTGCACAAAATTATCCAAAGATTCGTGATTTAGTCATGCATGTTCTGGATGTTCGTATTGAACTGTTGGCGTATTATCAGCGCCGTGGTTACCAAATAACGGGACGGAAAAGCGAATATCCAATTGAGGCTGATGTAGGGCAACCCATTGTACCTATTCAACTGATTGAAATGAAAAAATCTCTTTAATGCATAAAAAAGCCATGATGAATTGGAACAATCATGGCGTTAAGAACAGGAGGTTATGCTTGGTTTTCAGTAAGCGATGGTACTTGGTCAACTTTTTTGCGTAGACCAAATTGAACCAACTGGTGTAGCTTGAGCACGCTCTCTGGCTTGTTGATAAAAACGTATAAATATTAAAGCAAATACCAAAGCAACGATATCAATCCAAATCAAATGAGCTGTTGAATACCAAAGTCCTTGAATTGGAAACACATAGGCAAGTAGAGAAGTCGCAGGAATCAGTAATAAAACAAGCGCAATGGCGAAGAACAGTTGAGCTAAAGCCGTTGCTGCACCAATAATAAAACTGTATGAAATACAAGCAACAAATGCTAAATAGTAGCTATACATAAATACATAGTTATGACTTTGTAATTGCAATGGTATGATATGGGTCCATCAACCAATCAACATACTGGTAAATATCGCTAACATACAACCTAAGCAAGCACCTATGGTCAGATTGGCAATAAACATGACATCTTTACGCTGTTGTGGTGCTGGTAGGTTCATTCTTCTGTTTACGCAGGCGTGTTTCAATCCACAGAATATTGCCTGAATAGAACAAAAACGAATGGTTCTGAAATCGAAGCCAGTGGTGAAATCCTATAGGTGCTCATAAAAAAAGGCTTTCAAATTTGGCAGCCTTTTATATAAAAATAGCAGTAGATAAAAATATTAAGTTAGATTTTATTTTACATTATGGGACTTTTTTGCATTAATTTTGGCTGGAAAAAGTCTTGTTTTTTGATTTTTTTAATGACTTAAGCATTTGTTAATACAGGTATTTATGCTGATTTTGTTAATCACTCTGAAATTAAACAGACTTGATACAGTGCTCATGTTTGAGATGGTTTTATCCCTTTGCTTTATTTAAGATGATCATGAAAATTTAAAATATTGATTCAATTGATGGAATATTTTGCATGATTTTAAATAATGAGAAAATAGATTGAGGGTGGTATGTTTTGGATTGTATTGTTTGTTGTTTTAATTGTGATTTATCTGCTATTCAAAGCATATAATAGTTTGCAAGCGAAAGCAGAGTTTATTAAATCAAGTCTTTCAAATATTTCTGTATCTTTGCAAAAGAAAGTGAATCTGATTAATCAGTTAATTGATGTGGTAAAGAACTATCAAGATGGGGAGCAACTCTTGCATCTGACTATTTCTAAAGATGCAACCAAGGCAAACGAGATTGTTTCTGGGCAGCGTGAATCTCAGGTGGCTTTGATGGGAATTCAGGGTCTAGTTCAGCGTTACCCAGATCTTAAAGCAAACGAACAATATCAAAGTTTAATGCAAAGTATCAAAGCTGTTGAAGATGAGATTGGTCATCAACGCGAAACGTTTAACCATTACGTTCGAGAATACAATACCAAACGAGGTTCTATCCCAACTGTTTTTATTGCGAATGCACTCAAATTTTCTGAAGCACCCTATTTGGATTTTTCAGTTGAAAATACGGAACAACACATTCTAAAAGATTTTCATACCGATAGTGCTGAGCATTTAACAGCACTTTTGGGTTCAGCAAAAACCAGTTTAGTTGATGGTTCAAAAGCACTTGCCAATAAAGCATTAGATACAAGTAAACGCATTTTGGAGAGTGAGCAAGTTCAGAACTTAAAAGAAAGTGCAGTGTCAAAGTATCAGCAAATAACAGATACACCGAAGCAGGTAGAGCAAAATACTGAAGAGTTTTCTGATGCAACAGCTATTGATCACACTGAACAGGCTCAAATTGATCAGTCTGAAAATGTTGAGCAAGCTCAAACATCGAGTAAGGCAGAATGAGTCAGTTTAAGCTTGATCAAATTTTTTAGCTTTGAGTGTCTCGTAAATAAAAAAAGCTGCCAGATTAACGGGCAGCTTTTTTTATGGTCGGTGTAAGGGGTTAATTTCCAATCCAAATAAAATAGCCCAACACCATTAATGGCCAAGCGATATAAGGACTAAATAACCATTTCCATAACCAGAACCTTGGTATAAACCCAACCCCATGCACGAAGCCACCAGAAATCCCAATCATCACCAACATCAGCAAGCTATGATTGTAATGTCCGTTGGCATCCAACATCAGCGATGGATGGACCAGTAAAATAGCAGCAAGCGGCAATGCCAACAAAAACGAAATGGTCATTGCAAGTACTTGCGCTTTACTATTCTTCGGTGTTGTCATTGCTTCAGCCATTCTATTATTCCTCATCTAAATCTTGATGATGTTCGATATACAGTGCACTGAGTACACCTGCGAAACATGCCATCAAGACGCCTAGAATCCATGCAAAATACCACATGTCATATCTCCTAATTAATACAAACTATGTGAATTTTCTTCGATATGTTTGTTGGTGATGACACCCCACATTTTGTAATATGACCAAGAGGTATAGATCAAAATGAGAGGAACGAAGATACATGCAGCAACGGTCATTACCCCAAGGGTTTTATGACTAGAAACAGCATCCCACATGGTCAAGCTTGAAGTTGGATCAATGCTTGATGGTAATAAGAATGGGAACAAGGCAAAACCAGCAGTGAGAATTGCACCAACTATCATCAGGCTTGTACCAGTAAAACTCACAGCCGCTTTATGTTTCGCTGCACTGACAATGACCAATAGCGCACCGAGGATCGCAGCGATAGGTGCAGCCATGGTGATCGGATACGTTGTATAATTGTTTAACCAACCATGATTGGCATTGGTCACCACATCTTTCGCAAGCGGATTCAGCGCAGCGTTGGTATTGACCGCAGTTGCATAGCTATAACCTGAGATATTGCCAAACAATAACCATGCACCCGCAGCCAAGAAGCACACAAGGAACACGATTGCCATGATTTGTGTTGCTTTGGCAGAACGGTTATGCAAATTGCCATCGGTACGTAGCATCAACCAAGCACCGCCATGCGCACATAGCATTGATAGGCTGACAATACCGCAAATCAGTGCAAACGGATTCAATAGTGCAAAGAAGCTACCAGTATATTGCGAACGTAACGTGTCATCTAAGCTAAAGGGTACGCCGAGGAACAAGTTACCGAATGCTACGCCAAACACCAGCGCTGGAACAGCACCACCGATACATAAGCCCCAGTCCCAAGAGGTACGCCATTGGGTATTCTCTAATTTAGAGCGATAGTCGAAACCGACGGGTCGCAGGAACAGGGCAAATAGCACCAGTAATAAGGCCCAATACATGCCAGAGAAGGCAACTGCATAGACCATTGGCCAAGCAGCAAACAGTGCACCACCTGCTGTAATAAACCAGACTTGGTTACCATCCCAGTGTGGTGCGATGGTATTGATTGCAGCACGGCGTTCAGAGTCAGTTTTACCTACAAATGGCATCAGTGCCATTGAGCCCATATCGAAACCATCGGTAAGTGCAAAGCCAATCAGTAGTACACCAACGAGCACCCACCAGATAATTTTTAGGAGTTCATATTCGATCATGATTGAGCCTCCCCAGTTTTTGCTTCTAGTTTTTCAAAATGATATTTACCAGTATGCAAAGAACTTGGACCTAAACGAGCAAATTTGATCATTAAGTACATTTCAATAATGAGTAGTACGGTATAGAACGCTGCAAGCGCAATAATCGAGCCCCACACATCACCAGCGCTGACGCTTGATGCAGAGAGGTGTGTTGGTAAGATTTCACCAATCGACCATGGCTGACGACCACCTTCAGCTACATACCAACCTGTTTGAGCTGCAATCCATGGGAGAGGGAGAGCAAACAAAGCAAATTTGAGTAACCAAGGTTTATCTTCGGCATTACGTTTTGCCACAGCCCACGTCGCGAACAGGAATAACAACAGCATGAGGAAGCCAGAAGCAACCATGGCACGGAAAGAGAAGAACAGTGCCGCGACGTTTGGAATAGTATCTTTAGTTGCAGCTTGGATGTGTTCTTCAGTCGCATCAACCACATTTGGAGAATATTTTTTCAAGAGTAGGCCATAACCTAAGTCTTTTTGATTTTTCTCAAATGAAGCCAATAAGTCAGGAGAACGGTCACCTGCACGCAGTTTTTCTAACTCGCTATAGGCCACCATACCGTTACGGATACGTACTTCATGTTCTTTCATCAAGTCACGTAAACCCGTTACTTCTTTATCGGTAGAACGTGTTGCAATAATCCCCATCACATAAGGAATTTTAATTGCATAGTCGGTACGCATTTCCTGCTGATTTGGGAGACCAAATAAGGTGAATGCAGCAGGTGCAGGCTCGGTATGCCATTCTGCTTCGATTGCAGCAAGTTTGGTTTTTTGAACATCACCGAGTTCATAACCAGATTCATCACCGAGTAGAATTACAGATAATGTTGAGGCTAAACCGAAGATTGCAGCGATGGCGAATGAGCGGCGTGCAAAAGGTAAATCACGTTTCTTTAATAAGTAATAGCTTGAGATGGCGAGTACAAAGATTGCACCAGTGACATAACCCGCAGAAACCGTATGTACAAATTTGACTTGCGCCACAGGGTTAAAGATCAGCGCACCAAAGTCCACCAGTTCCATACGCATGGTTTCGTAGTTAAATGCAGCACCGACTGGGTTTTGCATCCAACCATTGGCGATGAGAATCCACAAGGCAGACATATTCGAGCCAATCGCCACCAACCAAGTTACACCTAAGTGCTGTACTTTAGATAGACGATCCCAGCCAAAGAAGAATAAACCAATAAAGGTGGATTCTAGGAAGAAAGCCATTAAGCCTTCGATTGCAAGCGGTGCCCCGAAAATATCGCCTACATAGTGAGAATAATAAGCCCAGTTGGTACCGAACTGGAATTCCATAGTCAGACCAGTGGTTACCCCTAAGGCAAAGTTAATCCCGAAGAGTTTCCCCCAGAATTTGGTCATATCTTTATAAATTTCTTTGCCTGAAATCACATAGGTGGTTTCCATGATGGCAAGAATAAAAGCTAGACCTAAAGTTAGAGGGACGAAAAGAAAGTGATACATTGCGGTCATTGCAAATTGGAACCGCGAAAGATCGACCACGCTTTCAGAAATCATCAACGTGTCTCCTGAGTTTTGGACATGTCGCCAGCAATACGCTCGGCAACTTCATTGTTAAAATCTTTTGGAATCGTTGGCGCATCAAACCAGATGTGTTTAATCACCAAGAGAAGTACAACTTTAATAATAAGAATAATCGTGATTTCTCTGATGAGTCGCCGATTTGGATCTTGAGAACTCGTGTTCATAGAACCTAGCCTCATATTTAAAGAAGATGTAAAACATTATTAAATAAAATTCATTGAAAATAAACCTTTAGTATTTTTAAATAATTTAAAATTAAATATTTGTTTTAAATCATATGGATATTCTATTTTTGTTAAAATATTTAAAATAATTATTTTAACCAACTAAAATAATCTGGATTAATTTTTAAATCTGATTGAAACGGTTGTATTTATATTTTTAAATCTGATTAAAAAGATAAGGTTTATACTGAATTAAATAAATATTAAACCAACTAAAATAGTATGAATATAAAATTAATAATATATACAGTGACTTATCGTTTTAATTACATAATTAAATAATTCTTACAATGAAGTCTCTACAAAACCTAGTGTATAGGTAGAGATTATTCTAAAAAATGTGATAGGTATCACTGTTGTGTTTTTTGTGCCAGTGAGATCATGAAAACAACAAGAAGGGAAGAGCTAAATTCAAAACTTTTGCAGGATATATTTGTAATAAAATGTAAAAATTACTGTTTTTCTCTACTCAATCGCAATTTTGAGACAAAAATCAGTCTGGTGCGAATAAGTTATTTGAGAGAGATATTTTTTTCGCCAGATAGTGTGAGTTTGATTTTTGGCTAATTAACAACACTTGGGACTGTAATTCCAATTCACCGTACTCAGGTTCAACTTGTACATAATAGAGTTGTCCGAACTCATCACGCACACGTGCCTGAGCTGAGAAACCAGGGCGCGCATTTCCAGTTGAGATTGTGGCTAACCGACCAACCAAATTGGTATGGGTATGAGTGACTTTGGGTTTGATCACCTGATCTAGGCAGTGAATCATAAATACGGTAAAGAAAATATCGATGATCAGTGCTGGAACAAATAAATAGTAAGGTGAAATGAAGTAGTGCTGCAAAGCAAAGAACGACAGTTCCAGAAAATAGCCTGCAAAACTAAAATTAATCAGTAAAAAAACAAAGATCAGGTATTTAGAAAATTTCGCGTCGAGTAGAGGTGAATTCAGTAACCAATCTGGGGTGAGCTTTTGAACCAATTGACTTGGTCTTAAGCCAATGACAATCCCGATGGTTTCTGCAATGCTGAGCACAATTAAAGCCACGACACTCATATGAAATGGCATCAGATAGTAATTGAGGAAAAACTCAGTCATCGCAGAATTCATGATCTAGGGCTTAATCAATATAGATACCACCATCTGAGTGGACTTCCAAATTTACTTTCTCAAGGAATTCACCTAGACATGGGCCTGAAATACATTCACCTGTTTCGACTGAAAATAGTGCGCCATGAGTAGAACATTGAATATATTCTTTATCTTGGTCCAAGAACTGATTTTCTAAATACTCAAGTTCAGTTTGCAAGTGTGGGCAAACATTTTGATAGGCATAGAAGCTGCCATCTTTTTGAGTAATAAAAATCGTGGTCCCTTTCATGGTGTCGTATGCACGAGACTCACGTTCAGGGACTTCTTCAGTCATGCAAATCTTTTCCATGTTATGCACATTCCTGTTGAGCTTTTTGGAATTGTTCAAAGAGTTTAGCGTAATTGTCCACGCTTAAACGTGGTCCATATTGAGCAACCACTTCACTTGAGATCAAAATAGCAAGTTGTGCTGCAGCTTCCAAGCTTAAACCAGCATTGATTGCATATAAAAATGCACCAGAGAATGCATCGCCAGCACCATTGGTATCTACGGCTTCAACTGTACGACCATTGACATGGAAATGGTGTACTTGATCAACAATCACAGCACCTTTAGCGCCTTGTGTAATCACAATATGTTGATTTTTTAATTTTAGGCTTTCAATTGCCGCATCAAGATTGTCTGTTTCGGTAAACATGAGCGCTTCTTGCTCATTACAGAATAACAGATCTACACCATCATCTAAGAGTTCGACCAAACCTTGACGTGCATATTGCACCATTGCAGGATCGGAGAGTGATAATGCAATTTTAACGCCGTGTGCTTTAGCCAGTTCACGTGCCTGCTTAACTGCAACACGTGCGGTATCGCTGGTTGATAAGTAACCTTCAATATACAGCCATTTTGCGGTTTTAAGCGGTTCAAGGTCGATTTGCTCGTCGGATAATTCAGCGGTAATCCCAAGATAGGTTTGCATGGTACGTTCTGAATCTGGGCTGATCAGCACCATACAAGTACCTGTAACGCCTTCACTGATTGATTGTGTTGTGGTTTTGATGCCTGCTTCGTTTAAGCCATCGAGATAAATGCGACCGAGTTCATCATTCCCTACACGGCAACCATAAAATGCAGTACCACCTAAGGCACTAAAAGCAACGGTTGTATTCGCAGCTGAACCACCACTGGCTTGGCCCTTGTAGCTTTGAGTATCTTGTAATTTTTGATATAAATTTGCCTGTGTTTCACCATCGGCCAAATGCATTGTACCTTTTGGCAATCCTTGTTGCGTTAGAAACTCATTTGAAACCTTAAATTCTTGGTCAATGAGTGCATTACCAATTGCAAAAAGATCAACAGTTGCCATGTTTGTCATCACAGTAAAAATCAAAAAGCAAAGTTTACACGAATGCTACGGATTACAGTAGTTTGTTGAAGAAAATTCAGCAAAGCATAGGGTCATCGTGAAATAAATAAAGGGAAGAAAATGAGGCCAGACCACTTTAGGATTGAAAGAAGCCTGGAATTGCCTGCACAAATCGATGTTTTGATCCAATATTCAGAACGTCAGGGCTTTCGCTTCTTAAATAGATTAAAACAAGAATTTCAATCAGGTACCAATTGTTTTGATCAGATCGGAGAAGCACTTTTTGTTGTGTATGATCAGCATGATCGTTTGATTGCCGTAGCTGGACTGAATCAAGACCCTTTTGCCGAATCGCAGCGAGTTGGGCGTTTACGTCGTTTCTATATCCATCCAGATTATCGTGATAAAAAAATAGGTACTTATTTATTGATGCATATTGAACAATACGTAAAGACTTATTTTGAGCGACTTGAGCTATTCACAGATACCACACAGGCGGCTCACTTCTATCAAAGTCGGGGATATCAATCTATCGTGTCGGTACATTGCAATTTTTATAAGATTTTATGAAACGCTGTTTTGGATTAGCCGCTGCATTTTTCTACAAAAACATAGTAATTTACATGGATATCGATACGTATTCTTCGGTAGACTCTCTATAATCAATTGTAATGAATTTAATAGAGATAAATTGGAGATCACATGACTGTAGATGTTACTGAAAGCATTACTCAAACCACACATCCCGCGTTTCAGCTATTACGTCAACACCATGTAGAAGCACTCGATATTCAAGTTTCAGAATATAAGCACAAAGTGACTGGTGCAGTTCACTACCATTTAGCCACAACGCATGATGAAAATGTGTTCTTGGTGGCATTTAGAACGCAGCCGATGGATTCCAAAGGCGCTGCACATATTTTAGAACATACGGCACTCTGTGGTTCTGAAAAGTTCCCTGTACGTGATCCTTTCTTTTTGATGATCCGTCGTTCTTTGAATACATTTATGAATGCATTCACAGCAGCAGATTGGACGGCTTATCCTTTTGCAACACAGAACAAAAAAGACTTTCAAAACTTATTGTCTGTGTATTTAGATGCTGCCTTTGCCGCGAATTTAAATCCTTTGGATTTTGCGCAAGAAGGCATCCGTATTGAGCTGGAAAATGATCAAGCCGTTTATAAAGGTGTGGTATTTAATGAAATGAAAGGAGCGATGAGCTCTCCTTCAGATCAGCTATATCATCAGCTTGCACATCATTTATTCCCAGAAACGACCTATCACTACAATTCTGGTGGCGATCCTAAAGATATTCCAGACCTAAGCTATGAGCAGTTGGTGGATTTTTATAAAATTCACTATCACCCAAGTAATGCCGTGTTCATGACCTTTGGCAATCAAAGTGCGTATGACCTGCAAGAGCAATTTGAGAAATTAGCTCTACATAAGTTTTCTCAAGGGACAACTTTATATTCAAAACCAGAAAAGCGGTTAACTGCACCTGTAGAAGTAACTGAAAGCTATGCGGTCGATAGTGAAGATCTGAAAGACAAGACTTACCATGTCATGTCGTGGTTGCTACCTGAAACCAGTGATACTAAATTACGTCTAGGTATGCGTTTGGTTGAGGGAATTCTATTAGAAAATTCTGCTTCACCTTTACGCCATTACTTAGAAACTTGTGGTTATGCACAATCAACAGGTCCTTTAATGGGAGTTGATGACAGCAACTTTGAAATGACCTTCTATTGTGGAGTTCAAGGCTCTAATGCTGAACATGCAGAAACATTTAAAAATGGCATTCTCGATATTCTGAAAGAGGTTGCTTCTAAGCCAGTAGATACTGATTTTGTTGATGCCATTCTTCATCAAATTGAATTACATCAACGTGAAATCAATGGTGATGGAACACCGTATGGTCTCAGTCTGATTTTGAATGGGCTAGGTAGTGCGATTCATCATAGCGATCCAGTTCATGTCTGGGATGTAGACTCTGCGATTGAACAAGTGAAAGAAGAGTTAAAAGACCCGATGTGGTTATCAAACTTGATTCAAACCCACTTGTTGGATAATCCGCACCGTGTACAAATGACTTTAGTACCTGATGCAACGAAATCAGTGAAAGAGCAACAGGCTGAACAAGCACGTTTGGCTGAGATTACAGCTCATCTGACGGATGCGCAGAAAGTTGAAATCCAAGAAAAAACGGCTGCATTAAAGCAACGCCAAGACACACCAGATGATCTTGAATTGTTACCAAAAGTTGGTTTAGAAGATGTACCTGCTGAATTGCAAATTGTGCAAGGTCAACTACGTGAAATTATTTGCAATGGCTTAGATACGCCGTTGAATTTATATCATGCAGGAACCAATGGTATTTATTACCAACAAGTATTGATTCAGATTCCTGATGAAATCGTGCAATCTCCATACTTCA
This sequence comes from Acinetobacter sp. UBA991, assembly GCF_002292065.1. Lineage (NCBI taxonomy): Bacteria > Pseudomonadati > Pseudomonadota > Gammaproteobacteria > Moraxellales > Moraxellaceae > Acinetobacter > Acinetobacter sp. UBA991. The sequence continues at coordinate 280,746 of NZ_DBBF01000027.1, forward strand.
ATTTACTCTCAATTCTAATGGGAGAAGTTGGTGCGGGTGAGTACGATTATTTGGAATTCCAGCAAATCCAAACCGCAGTAAGTGGTGGTTTAGGTATGGGGGCATCATTGCGCAGCAAGGTCGATGACAAAGACCGTATTAGTGCATGGCTCACGCTGACGACAAAATCACTGACGCAAAAACTAGATGCAATTCAATTATTAAAATTGGCATTTGAGCAACTCCGTTTTGATGAGAAAGACCGTATCATCGAGTTATTGCAGCAACGCAAAACTCGCTGGCAATCACGTTTATCTGGCTCTGGTCATAGTTATGCAATGCAAGCTGCCTCACGTCAAATGAGCGCACTTGCTCGCCGTGATTATCACAATACGGGTTTAGGCGCATTAAACTGGCTCAGTGACTTGGTTGCGAAAATTGATCAAGATGATAGCGCTTATCAAGCATTGATTACTGAATTACAGTCGATTCATCGTAAGTTGCTGCAAGCACCTAAACAATTCTTGTTGGTATGTGAAGAACATCAATCTGATCGTTTAGTTGAAGAAGTTCAAAACGTTTGGGATAAGTTGGTTGTTGATAAAACACCTGTCACTTTAACGCAAGTAGAACAGGTCAATACTTCAGATGATGAAGCATGGTTAATTCAAGCGAATGTTCAGTTCTGTTCATCTGCTTATCAAGCAGTTGATGTCGCACACCCTGATGCAGCACCTTTGATGGTATTGGCAGCTTATTTACGTAATGGTTTCTTGCATAGTGCCATTCGCGAAAAAGGCGGTGCATATGGTGGTGGTGCAAGTTATGATGGCAATGCGTGCTCATTCCGTTTCTATAGCTATCGTGATCCACGTCTAGCGGAAACGTTTAATGATTTTGAAGCCAGTGTGCAATGGTTACTTAATACCGAACAACAACCGCATCAACTCGAAGAAGCAATTCTAGGGTTAGTGGCTGGTATGGATAAACCAGGCTCACCAGCCGGGGAAGCAATTACCGCATGTTATGCCTTATTGCATGCACGTACGCCAAAATTCCGTAAAATCTTACGAGAACGTTTACTTAACGTGGGCTTGGAGGATTTGCAGCGTGTTGCGAAGCAATATCTATTGGCTCAAAAACCAGTGAAAGCGGTGGTTGCGCCATTTGCGAAACGTGAAGAATTGCAGAAACTTGGATTTAATATCCAGCAAGTTAATTAGTAAAATAAAAATCGGAGAAATCTATGGCGTTCAAATCTTTTGAACGTAGTCATTTGGAGCTGAGTATCCTTGCGATACTTGGCTCTTTAGCGACATCGTTGTCACATGCTGAAGCGACAGCACCGGCAAGTCCTGCAACCGTTGATGCCTGTGTGGCCTTGGCCGCAAATGCTGAGCGTCTGGCTTGTTATGACAGCCTTTTTAAAGCGCCGACCATTATTCCAACTCAAGTTCAGACCGATGCCGCACCTATGGTTGCAGCCGCTATGCCTGTGGCTGAATCGAGTGAACCAGCCAAACCAGAGTCGTTGAAAGATAAGGTGGTTCAAAAGGTCAGTGACTTGCATATATTAGGCGCTGCACCAAAATTTGATCCAAATGTTTCATTACTCGATCGCCGTTGGGAATTGTCAGAAGAAAGTAAATTGGGGGTATGGAATATTCGTGCTTATCAACCGGTTTATCTGTTACCAGTGTTCTGGACCAGTGATAAAAATGAATTTCCAAGCAGTCCGAACCCTGAAAATACCGTCAAAAATAAGCAAGAGTTGACCTCGAGCGAAGCAAAGTTCCAGCTTTCGTTTAAGACCAAAGCTTGGGAAAACATCTTTGGTAATAATGGTGATCTCTGGTTGGGTTATACGCAATCTTCACGTTGGCAAGTTTATAACTCAGAGGAATCAAGACCATTCCGTGAGACCAATTATGAGCCTGAAGCGAGTTTGATGTTTAGAACCAATTATGAAATTTTAGGTCTCAATGCTCGTTTGCTTGGTGTGACCTTGAACCATCAGTCTAATGGTCGTTCTGATCCTTTATCGCGTAGTTGGAATCGTGTCATTTTCAATCTTGGGTTTGAAAAAGATAATTTCGCCTTGATGGTTCGTCCTTGGTATCGGGTAGAGGAAGAAGCCAAAGATGATAATAACCCTGATATTAAGGATTATATCGGTCGTGGTGATTTAACCGCATTTTACCGTAAGGGTAATAATGATTTTTCTTTGATGTTACGCCATTCATTAAAAGGTGGTGATCGTTCACATGGTGCGGTTCAGTTTGACTGGGCTTTCCCAATTAAAGATAAATTACGCGGTCATTTTCAAATATTTGATGGCTATGGCGAGAGCTTGATTGATTATAACCACCGAGCGACCTATGTCGGCTTGGGTGTATCTTTAATGAACTGGTACTAAATGAGTTTAAATATTCCAGAGTCCTTATTACAGCTTGAAGCAAATTGTGGTGTCTTTGCACTCTGGTTAATCGTGAAGCAATATCATACCCATATTGATATTGCTGATCTGATTCGCTTGTCTGGTCATGACCGAGAAGATGGAACATTTACCATTGCTTTGGCTGTGGCACTGAAAAAATTAGGGTTTGACGTGTCATTCTATACGGCACCTGACCCTAATATTGATGAAAGGGAAAAGCAAAGTTATCTTGATGCGCAGCGTCTTCAGATTCCCATTCAGGCGGCTTTAACTTATTCAGAGATTCAGCGAGCTTTTGAACAAGGCCATTTCGTGATTGTGTTTTATGACACATTACAAGGTATGGGGAACCAATCCTTAATTTATTCAATTGATGAACACGACATTAGTTTTTGTGATCATTTTGACGTGATGTCTAAAACAGTGTTTGAACAACAACGTCAAAGTGATGAAATTTGTCGACAAGTGATTGTGATTGAACAGCCTTTAGATCATCATCCAATCTGAATATTGGCATTGGCATGTTTTAAGCGACTCTTCTTCGGCGTCGCGATTAAATAAGCCAGTGTTAACGGCCCTAATCGTCCCGTAAACATCAGCAAACTCAGCACAAACAAACTTCCATCATGCAACTGACCTGTTGCACCTCGTGACAGTCCTACAGTACATGCCGCAGAGACCACTTCAAACATCAGATCGAGCACATCTAATTTTGGCTCAAGCAGGAAAACAATAAAGCACCCCACAAAAACGAGCATGCCTGTAATGGCAGTCACTGCAAGTGCTTTATAAGTCGTTTCTTGTGAAACTGAATGGTTAAAAATCCGAATTTCTTCATTACGGCGTAGAAAGGAAATTACACAGAGCAATAAAATTACAAAAGTACCGACCTTAATACCACCAGCCGTACTAAGTGAACCACCACCAATAAACATCAATAACATGGTCAATAAAGCCGTACTATGTTCCATTGAACCTGTATCAATGGTGTTAAATCCTGAAGACCGTGGCACAGTTGCTTGAAACCATGCATTCATGGCTTGCTCACCTAAACTCATCGAACCTAGGGTAAGCGGATTATTTGACTCTAATAACCAAATTAAGATAAATGCAACAAGATTTAAAATTGCAATCGTACTGAGGATCAATTTGCTGTTCGGGGTCAACTTGCTCCAGCGTTTATTTTGTTTAACATCAATCAGAACCAAGAAGCCAATCCCGCCTAAGGTATATAACATACTGATGGTGAGACAAATCAGATAGTGGCTTTGAAAGTTAATCAGACTGTTATCAAACAGGGAAAAACCTGCATTATTAAAAGCTGAGACACTATAGAAAACAGCATAATAAAGGCCGCGATCAAAACCATACATTGGAGCAAACGAGGCTGTCAGAATAATGACGCCAATCAACTCAAAGAACAGGGTATACAGCACGACGCCTTTGGCAACAAAGGTGACTTTAGAAAGGCTGGTTTGACCTAAACTGTCTTGCGCCATCATTTGTTGTTTTAGCCCCAGTTTTGGAGCAAGACTTAAGGCTGCCAATATAGCGAAGGTCATAAAACCTAAACCACCCGATTGAATCAACAAAAGGATAATAAACTGCCCAAGATGATTGAATGAATCATTTAGGTTTACGACTGATAAACCTGTAATGGTCACAGCCGAAGTTGCTGTAAACAAGGCATCCATCCAACTGACATTGCCTTTATTTGCAATCGGCATTTTTAGTAATATCGTGCCAATAATAATAAAACTAAGAAACCCAATCGCGAGTAAAGACGGTGGGCTGAGGTTGAAAATTTTCTGGGAGTTTATTTTGAATGCCATATTATGCGAAACATCCTGAAAGTTTTCGGAGATGACTGAGTAAACCTTCTAGAATGAGGACATCACCTGTTTTTAAAGTGAAGTTGCCGTCTGTTTCATAGAGAATTTCTTGATCTCGTTTTAACAATAAAAGTTTGATATGCGGTTCTTGTTTTAAAATGCCAGATAAATTTACGTTGTTGAGCTTTTCATGCACAGGCACTTTGACAATATAATGATCATGATCAAGCGCCATATAACGGCTTACCATCGGGTAATTTAATGCCTGAGCAACCCGAACACCCATATCTTCTTCAGGATGGATAATCTTACTGACATTTAAATGAGAAAGAATGGTGTGATGTGCTTTGGTTTTAGCCTTGACCAGAATTTTCTCAACACCAAGATTCTTGAGATTCAAAACACAGAGAATACTGGCTTCAATATCTTCACCAATGGCAACAACGACAGCATCGCAATTTTGGATATTGAGTTCTTCTAAAACATGTTCGTCGGTGGCATCGGCAATCACGGCATGGGTAATACGATCAGCAAGACTTTCAACATTGCGTTTAATGGTATCAATGCCAATGACATCATGATTCAGTTTAGTCAGCTCTAATGCAACAGTTGCCCCGAAACTACCTAAACCAATGACTGCAAACTGTGCCATAACTGTCCTTAACTAAATGATAAAAATGTCTTTTTATTCATTTTAAGATGGAATAACTTTCCATTTGTAATGATTTTGTTTGCGCTACACATTTATAAGCAAAACATCGAATAAAAATAAAGCCGACATAATGTCGGCTTTATAGTATTAGAAAGCTTATTTAAGAAAACGACGATAGCCCGTATTATCTGTGATTTCGGCATAAGGATAAGTGATTTTCTCTAAAGTTTCGACTAACCCATCTGGATTTTGCTTCGCATCGGTTGCTTGTAGGCCAACCAGTACACGACCCTCCGCAGCGCCATGGTTACGGTAATGGAATAAGGTAATGTTGTGGGTTGGCCCTAAACGTTCTAAGAAGGTTAACAGAGCGCCTGGACGTTCTGGAAACTCAACACGGAATAAACGCTCATGTTCGATATTGGCATGACCACCAATCAAATAACGAATATGCAGTTTCGCAACCTCATCATCAGACAGGTCATCCACTTCATATTGTTGTTTCAACATCTCATGAATTTCATGACGCTCGGTTTCACCACCTTTGAGGCTGATTCCGACAAAGACTTGAGCGAGATTACTATCACTGGCACGGTAGTTAAACTCAGTGATGTTACGACCTTGTAGAGCACGGCAAAAATGCAGAAATGCACCTTTTTGCTCAGGAATTGTTACCGCGTAGATCGCTTCGCGACGTTCACCCAACTCAGTGCGTTCTGCAATATAGCGTAAACGGTCAAAGTTCATGTTAGCACCACAAACAATTGAGACCATATTTTTGCCAGTCAGTTGGTGCTCTGCGACATATTTTTTGATCCCAGCCAAGGCCATTGCACCAGAAGGTTCAACAATACTGCGATTCTCGTCATAAGTGTCTTTGATTGCAGCACAAATTTCATCTGTATCTACAGTGACTATATCTGGTTCTACGATTGGACCTGAATTATCTGATTTACGAAGACGAATAATGTCGAAAGGTAACTCACCGATTTGTGCAACAGCCGTACCATCAGCAAATAGACCAACATGAGGTAAGATCACACGTTCATTGGTTTCAAGTGCAGCTTTTAAGCACGCGGATTCTTCGTATTCAACACCAATGATTCTGACATGTGGTGCAACTTCACCTAAGTAGGCTGCAACCCCAGCGATTAAACCACCACCGCCGACAGCAACAAAAACGTATTCTACATCACGCCATTGACGCAATAACTCATTGGCAATGGTTCCTTGTCCCGCAATCACCAGTTCATCATCATAAGGTGGAATAAAAACCAAGCCTTCATCTTCAGCACGCTGTTTGGCATATTTATTTGCAACATCAAAACTGTCGCCATGTAACACAACTTGGCCACCTAAACGCTTAACTGCCTGAACCTTAATGTCAGGTGTAGTGCTTGGCATGACAATGATGGCATGAATCCCTAATTTTTTTCCTGATAGAGCGACACCCTGAGCATGATTACCTGCAGATGCACAAATAACACCACGATCAAGCTGATCTTTTGGTAATTGGCTAATTCGGTTGTAAGCACCGCGTAGCTTGAAAGAGAATACAGGCTGTAAATCTTCACGTTTAAATCGAATGTTATTATTAATTTTCTGACTAATTCGTGGAGCTGCTTCAAGCGGTGTTTCAATCGCAACATCATAAACCGTTGCTTGTAAAATTTGTCGTACCACACGAGACAGCATGTTCATCTTCCCTATAACAGTTTAAAATAGGCAATCATTGTAGCAAACCCCTGTGCATTTGCGCTGTTTTCTTAAAGCAAATGTCAAAATAGTTGAGTGAAGTCATGAGTCTATATGCAACCCAAGATGAAAAAAAACAAGCTGCGGCCAAAGCAGCCTTGAAACATTTGCCTAAAGGCGGCATTTTGGGCGTAGGAACAGGAAGTACCGTTAATTTTTTAATTGATTTATTGCCTGAATTGCAATTAGAAGCAGCAGTAGCAAGTTCAACTGCAACAGCTGAACGCCTAAAAAAACTAGGCATTGAAGTGGTCGACATGAATTCTGTCGGTGGTTTAGATGCTTATGTGGATGGTGCTGATGAAATTGACCGTCATATGCATATGATCAAAGGTGGTGGTGCGGCATTAACCCGTGAAAAAATTGTTGCCTCAATTGCAAAGAAATTTGTGTGTATTGTAGATGATTCAAAATGGGTAGATCAGTTAGGACGTGATTTCCCACTTCCTGTTGAAGTGATTCCGATGGCGCGTTCTGCCGTAGCCCGTAAGATTGTTGCCTTGGGTGGTGATCCTGTTTATCGCGAAGGTGTTGTAACCGATAATGGAAATGTGATTTTAGACGTATTTAATCTGAATATTCTAAATGCGATTGAGTTGGAAAAGACCATTAACGACATTCCAGGCGTTGTGACCAATGGTATCTTTGCATTAAATGCAGCAACCATTGCTGTTGTAGCAACTGACAGTGGTATCGAAGAGCGTACAGCACAATAATGCCATTAGTTTCATTAGAAACGCTGTTACCTGAAATTAAAGTTGTTCGACATGCAAGGGCAAGAAATTTGCGCTTGCGTGTTGAGCCAACAGGTATTCGCCTCACAGTTCCTTTGTTCTGTAGCAAACGACAGATTCAGCAGTTTCTGCATCAGTCTGAACAATGGTTGATAGAAACGTGGGGCAAACAACAACAGCAATTTAATCAAACGACGGCATTTCCTGAATCGTTGACATTGTTTCACCATGTGCAGCCTTTTAAAATTATTCAACAACAGCAACGACATATTTTTAAGTTTGATTTCGAGCGACAACAATTACTGATTCGGCATGAACAGTCCGAGCAGGCTTTACAAGCTGCTGTCATGGCTTATGCAAAACAGTTTTTACCTGAATATTTAGCTCAAGTAAGCCAGCAAATCAGTTTGTCTTACCAACAATGTAGTATCCGTAAGCCAAAGACGCGTTGGGGTAGTTGTAGTTCTAAACATGACATCATGTTACATGCTGCATTGGTGCTGATGCCAGAATATATTGTACGATCAGTCTGTGTACATGAGTTAGTACATACCAAACATTTTGATCATAGTGCTGCGTTTTGGAATGAAGTGAAAAAGCATGATACCAATTACCTTGAGCATCGAAAGCAATTGAAACAGACTCAATTGCCGAGTTGGTACTATAAAAAATAATAGAATATACGTTTTGTCTTAACCATTAAAAAAGCGATTGTTCTGAATAGTTAAACCTTTCCGAATACGTATAGCCTGTTTTAGGCTAGGTACATCATTTTGCCATTGTTTGAGTACCAAAATAATGGCAATGATTTCAGCACGTGTCAGAAGACCTAGCCAGAAAACAATCCAAAATAAAATTTGACTTTGGCCTGTAAGTGTCACTTGTACCAATAAGGCAAAGAGAAATAAGGTCCAAATTTTTGCACCAAGACTATGGGTGGCCACTTCTTTACGGAACTTAATAAAGCTAACCATATAAATCGCCACTTCAAATAAAATTAGAACCAGAATCGGCCAAATGTATTGTTTAAAAAAAATAGGTTGTTGTAAGTAAATTGATGCGATTGCACAAATAAAGAAGATTTGATCAATATTGGAGTCTAAGCGACGTAGTTTTTCATCTGACACGCCTAAATGTCTTGCAATGATGCCATCAAAGATATCACTCATTAGTCCGAGTGTTAAAAATACGACTGTATAAAGAGGATAAAAGCTAGGCCGTAATAGTGTTACTACGACAATTAGAAAGCCGAGCAGCAATCTGGAATAAACAAGAAGTGTAGGGATTTGATACTTAAGAGGCATTAAATATAAGATCGATGAGTTTATTAAAGCAGTATATCAGCCGAAGAAGAAAGCTAAGATTGAAATAACAGATTTAAAATAAAACAACAGCTTAGTTAAAGCTGTTGTTTTATTGGAATCGGCAAAATTATTTTGGATTTGGACATTAACGCTTTGGCTAAACATCAATGTTTTAATTTAGCTTGAACTATGAGAAATTGCACTGTAATTGAGTGGTCTGTAGCTGATCTGGCGCTTTACGATTGTCTAAACCAGCACTAGCACTTAACACTTGATTTTTCTTTACTTTTACTTGAATAAAGCTATATTGCAGTGTGCTATTATTTGGTTCAGTTGAGCTGCTGTTTAATAAGTATTCAGCATTGGCTTTATCTACCTGTAATAAATTATCAGTGCTATCGCCATCCAATTTTGAGCTAAAAGTTTGACCATCTTTAACGAGTTCTAACCAGCCATCACCACGAATATTGAGTTGGCAATTACCAGTTGAATCTTTATAGCTACCGATTAAATATTCAATTGAAGGCAAGCCAGCACTAACAATATTGATTCCTGTAATACCTTGTTTACATGGATAAAGAGAACCATTACATGTTTCAGTGGTATCTGCAAACCCGACAGCACGACGATAGTCACCAGCACCAATGACTCGGAAAGCATTAGCTGTATTATTTATAGGGCTATTTCCTGCATAGGACTTTTGCTGTAATAAGGCGTAACCCTGTGGATTTAAAGAAGCCTGACGATAGTTGTCCGCCAGTTGTAGTACCGCTTGCTTTAAAGAACTAGAGAAGGTATCTCTTGCATTCTTTTGATTTTCTGCAATAAATATCAAGTTATTTTTAGCTGAATCAACATTGTCTGGTGTCGGAATCACTAATGAAGTCAGTGTGCTTTGATCACCGCGTAATTTTTTTGCATCAAGATAACCGTCTTTTAAATCAACTGCTAAATTCTTGGTAAATTCAACAAAGCTATTGTTGGGGTAAAGATTTGCCCATTGCTGAATAAAACCGAAACTGAGATAAGTGTTGATGTATACATATGATGTTAACGTCGCATCTTGTGGTGAGAAAGCATTTAAAAGATAAGACGGGTTTAAATTCGGGATATCCAATTGATAGAATGCGCTTGTTAATGCTGAGTTCACATCTTCTGTTGCGAGATTTAATTGAGAAGCACTCACTTTTGTTGGGTTTATATTGCTATCCGTCGGCAGTCCTCCAGAGCGGACTAGGGCACGTTGATAGATTGCTTCTGAACTTGGATTGATATAAATCGTTTGCGTGAGACTACTGGTATTTACTTCTACAAGACTATGTAGAGTCATAGAAATATTTTGGTATTGGCCACTTTGAAAGTCAAAAACCAAAGAATTTGGGTTTGTTGATATCTCAATGCGGTATAAGCGTTCTTTATTTAAAACGCGTGGTAACGTGATGTTGACGTCAGAGGTTGTACTTAAATTTTGTTCCAGAACTAATGTATTATCAAAGTTATCGTAGATTCTAAGAACAACATCACGCATTTCAACTGCTGCTTTGACCTTGAAACTCTTCGGTTTTGGTTCTGATACTGTGGGTGTCGTTTCTACTTTCGCTTTACTTTCACCACTTCCACAACCAACTAATGCCGAACTAAGTAGAAGTGTACTAAGCCCTAAGCAAATATGATGATGTAGTCTTTGTTTTGACATCAAAGAAGGCATTCCAGCTCTCCAAAAAATTTTGCATCCATGAAATTTATTATTACCGCAATTTTTTTATTCTATTCGAATAGTGAAATGATTCAATAGTATTTCTTGACCAATGGTAGAATCAATCCAAATATAATGAGTTTATTTGTATTCTCTCATAAACTTTTGAGTGTTTAATCAAGATTGACAGTACTTTTATTTTGTTAAAAGTTAGGTACTTGAAGATTGTGTAAAATGGGTCAAACTGCCATACTATTTATCTAAATGAAAGCTTGAGGTGTCACGCGTGATTTCTGTTGGTATTGTTGGTGGAACTGGATACACTGGGGTTGAGCTATTACGTCTTTTATTAAGACATTCACAAGTTCAGGTTCGTATTCTCACTTCTCGTACAGAAGCAGGAAAGCGTGTTGCAGATATGTTCCCAAGTCTACGCGGGCATACAACACTCGAGTTTTCAGATCTGGATTTAGATCAATTAGCACAATGTGATGTTGTATTTTTTGCAACGCCACATGGTGTAGCGATGCAACATGCTGAAAAATTGATTGCTACAGGTACAAAAGTCATTGATCTTGCGGCTGATTTTCGCTTGCAGGATTTGGTTCAGTTTGAAAAATGGTATGGTATGCAACACAGTTGTCCTGCCATCTTAAAAGATTCTGTGTATGGTTTAACTGAGTTAAATCGTGAGAAGATCAAGCAAGCACAAGTGATTGGTAATCCTGGTTGTTATCCAACTACGGTACAATTAGGCTTAGCTCCATTACTTAAAAATCCAGACCAACTGATCCAAACACAAAGTATTATTGTGGATGCAAAGTCAGGGGTGTCTGGGGCGGGGCGTAAAGCAAGCCTAGGTATGATTTACAGTGAAAACGCTGATAATTTTAAAGCCTATGGTGTTGCTGGACATCGTCATCATCCCGAGATTGTTGAAGCGCTGGAAAATATTTCAGGACAAAAAGGGCAGTTTGATCAGCTTATTTTTGTGCCGCATCTTGTACCAATGATTCGTGGCATGTTGAGTACGATTTATGTTGACCTAACCGAACAAGGTCAGCAACTTGACTTACAAGCATTTTACGAAGATTTCTATAAAGATGAACGCTTTGTTGATGTCATGCCTACAAATAGTTCTCCAGAAACACGTAGTGTTCGCGGTGCGAACGAGCTTAGAATTGCACTCTACCGCCCACAAGCCAATAAATTGATTATCTTGGTTGCTCAAGACAACCTAGTCAAAGGCGCTGCAGGTCAGGCGATTCAAAATATGAACTTAATGTTTGGTTTTGATGAGGCTGCAGGCTTGGAAGGTATTGGTTTATTACCATAAAAAACGCTTTTTTACTTCACACACATTTAAATTTCGATTTTAATGTGTGCTTTGATGCAGATCATAACGATAGAGATGATGATGGAAAACGTTGAACCGACTACTTCACCAGACAGTTCCGTTGAAAAAAATAAATTCTTAAAAACGAATTTACCTTTGATTATTGGTGCTACTGTTCTTATCGGTAGCAGTTTTTTGCTTGGTTATACTGTCGGCCACCGTCAAGGTTTAACTGTGGTTGGTTATGATGCAGATGCTGAGCAATTGGTAGATGTGGTTCAGAAACAAAAGACTGCATTGGATTCGGTCAGCAAGAGTTTGAATGCTGCTGTTCAAGAGCGTGATATGGCTGTGGGTAATGCGGATGACTTATTCAAAGCAGTGAATCAAGCCAATGCGGATAAGACCCAATTTGAAGGGATGAATGCGATTTATCGTGATATTTTGAGACAACGTGGTGGTGTAAGCTTAACCATTCAAAATATGGCAATTAAATCTTTACCGGAAAATGCCTTTGAATATCAGATTGATCTTGTTCAAGTAAGCCCAAATAAACGCCGTGCTTCTGGTTCGGTTGAGTTGCGCTTAATTAAAGATACTGAAATCTTAGTTGTGCCTTTAGAAGATAAAAACTTCAATTTCGATGATTTTGAGCGCCTAACGGGGCGTTGGACAATGCCCAAAGGGTTTACGCCTCAATTCATTGAAGTGCGTTTAACAGGCGCTGGCACACCTGTAATTAAACGCTTTAGTTGGCAAAGAGGTAAACCGGTTGATGCAGGTTCTGCTTTCGTGTCGGAAATACCTCAAGCTGAAGCAAATGCTCAATAAATTTTAGATTAAGAACTCAATATGCGAAGATATAAACGTCAAATGAATTTAAGTGAAGTGAAAAATTCTTTTCATCAATCTGGGTTTGTCGATTGGCACTTGAATCCACGTTTAAGTGATTCGCAAGAGGATCATGAGGGTGAGGTGGTTGTACAAACAGCCCCTCCAGAATTAAAACGACCGCCGTTATATGCAGTTGTTTTAATGAACGATGATTACACGCCGATGGATTTTGTTATTGAAGTGCTACAAAGTTATTTTGGGTTAGACTTCGATCAGGCCAGTCAGGTGATGTTAACAGTTCATTATGAAGGTAAAGGCACTGCGGGTATTTATCCACGAGATATTGCTGAAACAAAAGCAAATCAGGTGAATAACTATGCCAGAGCTCAAGGTCATCCTTTGTTATGCCAAATCGAGCCTGAGCAGCGTTAATAAAAGCAACGCTCTTGCGGAATTTCATTCCTCATGCGCAAGACGAGCAACTACGTTGCGAGTAACATCGTTAAGAAAAGTAACGCTCTTGCACACCATAGTATGGCTCATAAATTACGAGTGAAAGCGTAAGAAAAGCTGCGGAATATCAACTTTGGGAAATCATATATTGCGAGTGGGTCTTGAAAAAGTAAGGCTATCTTTCGATATGTGATTTAAGCGGTAAATTAAGGCATATCTTGTTTTGTGCTAAAAACATGAAACAATATACTGTGTGTCAATATATTAAACTTATGAATGATTTGTTAGGCTTTAAGCAAGATCATGCAGTATTACAATTTTTCATAGGTTTAATATTGTTTTATAAATGAATAACAAATTCGCTGTCTTTTTGAACGATTAGATAAGTCTTACTCTCTTTGTAATTGAATTTTTACAACAATACTTTGTTTTGAATCTTGACCAAGATAGTCAACTAATGCTAACAGTAGATTATGAAGCAAAGAGACTTGTAGACGTATATCCAATCACGATTACAGAAGCTCAGCGGATCAAGTCAATAATTCGCTTTTTCATTAAAAGATTTTCTTTTTTTGATAGAGCCCAAGATATAAGGGGGTTACATGCTCAGTCGTCAATTAGAAGTATCGTTACGTTTGGCTGTTAGCATGGCTCGTCAAAAGAGACATGAGTTTCTGACAGTTGAACATTTGTTGCTTGCCTTGCTCGATAACGACTCCGCCGTAAATGCATTAAAAGCATGTGGTGCGGACATTGTTACCTTGCGTAAAGAATTAGAGGAATATGTAGAGCAACATACCCCAAAACTTGGTGATAATAGTGAACAGGCCCCTCATCCAACTGAGAGCTTTGATCGAATTTTGCAACGTGCAATTTTCCATGTTCAATCGAGCGGTGGTGACCGTACGGTTGAAGGTGCAGATGTTCTAGTTGCAATGTATTCAGAACGAGATTCTTTCGCGGTTTATTTACTTAAACGTCATCAAATTAACCGTTTAACTTTGACTCAATACCTATCTCATGGGACACGCAAAGATGAGATTCAGGTTGAAGAAGAAGTGGAAGATATTGAGGGTGAAAGTGCGGCTTCAGCAAATGCTGGACCACTTGAACAATATACGTTGAACTTAAATATCGAAGCACAAAAGGGTAAAACCGATCCTTTAATTGGTCGTGAAAAAGAAATTGAGCGTGCAGCACAAATTTTATGCCGTCGCCGTAAAAATAATCCGTTGCTCGTCGGTGATCCGGGTGTAGGTAAAACCTCGATTGCGGAAGGCTTGGCTTGGTTGATTGTCAATGGCAAAGCACCCAAACCACTTGCCAATGCTGAAGTTTATAGCTTAGACATCGGTGCATTGGTTGCAGGGACTAAATATCGTGGTGACTTTGAGAAGCGCTTAAAACAATTGTTGAATGCGTTGAAAAAGAATCCAAATGCAATTTTATTCATTGATGAGATTCATATGATCATTGGTGCAGGCTCAAGCATGGGCAGTACCATGGATGCATCGAATTTAATCAAACCAGCTTTGGCAAATGGCAGCCTACGTTGCATTGGTTCAACAACTTTCCAAGAATATCGTCAAGTATTCGAGAAAGACCATGCTTTATCGCGTCGCTTCCAAAAAATTGACGTGAATGAACCAAGCATCAATGAAACAATTGAAATTTTACGTGGCTTGAAAAACAAGTTCGAAGATTTCCACCATGTTGAATATGATGATAAAGCATTAGTTGCTGCTGTTGAGTTGTCAGCTAAATTTATCAATGATCGTTTCTTGCCAGACAAAGCGATTGATGTGATTGATGAGGCTGGCGCGCAACGCCGCTTGAAAGCAGAAGTGGATGGCACAACGATCTCAGTTGAGAATATCGAAGATATCGTTTCTAAGATTGCACGTATTCCACCGAAAACTGTTTCTAAAGATGACAAGTCTGTACTTGAGAATTTGGAACGTGATCTTAAACGTGTGGTATTCGGTCAGGATGAGGCGATTACAGCGCTTGCATCAGCGATCAAATTATCTCGTGCAGGCTTAAAAGCACCAGATAAACCAGTGGGTAGTTTTGTCTTTGCTGGTCCAACAGGTGTGGGTAAAACCGAGGTCACTAAACAACTGGCTAAATTGCTAGGCGTAGAGCTGGTTCGTTTCGATATGTCTGAGTATATGGAGCGTCATGCGGTTTCTCGCTTGATTGGTGCGCCTCCAGGTTATGTTGGATATGATCAAGGTGGTTTGCTGACCGATGCGATCCATAAAAATCCACATTGTGTCCTGTTGCTTGACGAGATTGAAAAAGCGCATCCAGATGTATTTAACTTGTTATTGCAAGTAATGGATCATGGTGCTTTGACTGACAACAATGGTCGTAAATCTGACTTCAGAAATGTGATTATTGTGCTTACCACCAATATTGGTGCAGAGAGTATTGTTCGTGCAAGTATTGGTTTCACTGAGCAAGATCACAGCGCAGATAACCAAGATGCAATGAAACGCGCATTCTCTCCTGAATTCCGTAACCGTTTGGATGGTGTGATTCAATTTAAAGCACTTCCGACGACAATCATTGATTCAGTGGTAGACAAATTCTTAACCGAATTGCAAGCACAGCTCGACGAGAAACAAGTAGTTCTCGATGTTGATCAAAGTGCTCGTGACTGGTTATCTGCTAATGGTTATGACCGCCTCATGGGTGCTCGTCCGATGCAACGTCTGATTCAAGAACATTTGAAAAAGCCGCTTGCTGAGATGATTTTATTTGGTGAGCTTGCAGAGCATGGTGGCAATGTTGCAGTTTCTGTGAAAACAGAAAATGGCAAAGACGTCGGCTTAAAATTGGAAGTGTTTGAAGATCATATTAACCCGAGTGCTGAACCTGCTTAATGTTTGAATTGTCTTTCTCAATAACCCAAGTACTTAAAGTATTTGGGTTATTTTTCGTTACGGCGATTGCTGAAATTCTAGGTTGTTATTTTCCTTATCTTATTTTGAATCAAGGAAAATCACATTGGTTGTGGATTCCTACTGCATTAAGTTTAGCGGTCTTTGTTTGGTTACTGACATTGCATCCTGCAGCATCAGGTCGTATTTATGCGGCTTATGGTGGTATCTATATTTTTACTGCTTTATTGTGGCTGCGCTATGTTGATCAAGTGATGCTGACACGTTGGGATATTCTAGGTGGTCTTGTGGTTTTGTGTGGGGCTGGCTTAATCATTTTGCAGCCGCAAGGATTGGTGCGGTAAATTATTTATAGATTGAATTAGAATGGAAAAAAGCGAGATTTTCTTTGGTGAAATTAAAGTTGGTGATTTCATATTGAATGAAACTGATTTTCCAAATATTTTTGGGACTATTGAGTGTTCAGAAATCATTGACCCAGTGCTAAAGCAAAAGTTAATGAATTACATTGCTTTTTGGGTTGAAGTTGAAAAAATTGGAACGGATGATGATTTTGGTGATTGTTGGTTGACTTATATTGAACAGCATGAAATTGAGCATTTGAATTTAATTGACTCTGATCAATGGCGCTTGATTAAACCAGATGGAGTGATTTTTTCGATTACGGCACCTGTTTTTCATACAGAAAATCAAATTTCATTCAGATAGTTCTTGTCCAAATTTTTATTAGGGCTAAGAGCAATGCATAACCCTCAAGTGTGCTATACAAACTCAAGACAGAATGATATAGGCACAAAGAGGCTACATTTACGGCCTGTTATGAAAATCAGGCCGACAGAATACTGCTACGATTGATAATGATTTTTATTTTCATTGTTACAATCGAGTGTGTTCATGGAATCCTTAGTTTTCAACAGAAAATTATTTTCTCCCAGAATTTTAGTATCAGCGATTTCCTTGGTAATTGGTTCAGATGTGTGGGCAGCCGACACTGCCAATACATTGCCTACAATAACGGTTAAAGCGGAAAACAATCGTGATCGTTATACTGTTCAATCGAGCCGTAGTTCAGCCAAACTTGATTTAAATTTAAAAGATACTCCACAGAGCTTAACTGTGTTTACTCAACAACAAATAGAGGATCAAAATTTAACAGATATCAGCAAAGTTTTAGAGGAAACACCTGGGGTAAGTAAAAGTCAGCATGGACAAGAAGGCGCTGGCTTTTCAGATTATTATGCTCGTGGTTTTAAGATTAATAATTTTATGCGAGATGGTATTCCAACCAGTGCGGCATCTTTTGGTGGAACTTATAACATTGGTATGGAAGACACGGCTATTTATGACCGTATCGAAATTCTAAAAGGTGTATCAGGTTTGCTTGGCGGTTCTGGTAATCCGAGTGCAAGTATTAACTATGTACGCAAACGCGCGACCGAAGATACACAAGGTTCCATTAAAGTTCAGGCGGGTAGCTGGGAACGATATCGTAGTCAGTTTGATGTATCGGGTGGATTGAACGCAGATAAAACGCTTAAAGGGCGATTGATTGCGGCACATTCGTCAGGAGGTAATCAGCAAGATCGTTATCATAAAGATTCAACCTTACTCTATGGTACGGTAGATTATGATCTCAGTGATCAGACGACATTAACAACCGTACTAAGTTTGCAACAAAATAAAATCTATAATGCTGCACAACATGGTTTTCCATTTGTGAGTGGAGATGGTTTGAAGCAGACGACCTTTGGACCAAGAGATAATCCAGCAACTCACAACTCAAATCTTGCGGTAAATAATCTATATGCATTATTGGGTGTAGAGCATCAATTTAATTCAAATTGGAAAGGGGTGATTAACTATAGTTATTCCAAAACGGACAGCGATCAAATTAGAAACATAGCAGGCTATACTTTAAATTATCAAGATGAAAAGGGTATCGTGAATGGTACTGACTGGGAGGGTAACCCGATTATCTTAAAGCCCAGGGAAATGAGTGTTCATGGCAGTAAGTTTATCAATACACCTGAAGTTCATGCAATTGATAGTTTTGTTTCAGGGCAGTTTCAAGCACTTGGTCGCGAGCATGAATTAAGTTTTGGGATCAATGGATACAAAGTAAATGCCAATGATCCTGCTTATAAAGTCTGGCAATTTTCATCTAGACCGATCCAAAACTACCATGGTGATGTGGGAGACTATATCAACTTGACGCCTATTGGGCGGACGATATCCGATGAATATCAGATTGGTGGATTTGCCTCGGCCAAACTACAGTTAGCAGATCCAGTAAAACTGATTTTAGGCTCACGTTTGAGTACTTGGGAACGCAAAAATACAGGTACTGAACAAAAACAAAGTAACATCTATACCCCTTATGTGGGTTTGATTTTAGATATGAACGATCAGATCTCTGCCTATGCAAGTTATACCTCTATTTTTAATCCATCTACTCGAAAAAATGTTACAGGCCAATTCTTAGACCCAGAAGAGGGAAATAGTGCAGAAATAGGCTTAAAAGCAGAATTCTTTAATCAACGCTTAAATACCAGCCTTGCTTACTTCGAAACCAAGCAAGATAATTTTGCTGTTCGGGATGGTGAAAAGTTTACGACCGATGGTGATTTTGCTTATATTGCAGTGAATGGCGCTAAGGTAAAGGGTGTGGAGTTATCGATTGCTGGTGAATTGAGTCCTGATTGGCATATTTCTGCTGGATATACTTACACAGATGCAAAAGATCGTGATGGAAAAACCTTAACAACAGCTACAGGAAGTTCACTTCCACGGCAGACTCTGAAATTGTTCACAAATTATCAATGGGATAAATTGACATTAGGGGCTGGGGTGAATTGGCAAAGTGAAATTTTTGATACACGTGCACGCGGCGTAGCAACTCAGTTTAATCGACAAGATGACTATGTTCTCTTGAACCTAATGGGGAGATATCAGATCAATCCAGATCTCAGTCTTGCGATCAATGTTGATAATGTCGGAAATACCATTTATAAAAGAACGGCAATCAATACTTGGGGGGAGCTACGTAATTTTATGGCAACTCTGAACTATAAGTTTTGATACGAGTGCTTAAATTATAAAATAATCAGATCGCTTTAGATGAATGTTGGGTTCAGGCATGAACATGGTTTTGCCATGCCTGAATTTGAAAATAAAAAACTATACCAAGATATAAGTTGCTGTCATTCCGCATGCTTCAACAAAAGTTTTGTCATGCGACACCAGTATCACAGCACCGTTAAAAGAATGAATTGCTTGAGCCAGTAATTCACGAGATTCGATATCGAGATGATTTTCGGGTTCATCTAAAAATAACAGTTCAACTGCTTGTTGCTTTAAGGCAAGCAAAGCCACTTTTAAGCGTTCACCGCCACTTAGGCTGGAGATGGGCATAAGTGCTTTATCTCTTCGAATTTGAAGGTTACCTAATAAAGTTCGCCCTTGTTGTTCCGTTAGTCCGGGATCAATATGTTGTAAATATTCAAGTGCTGAAATAGTGTCATCAAGTAGCGAAAGCCTCTGGTCAAGATAAATAGAAGTTACTTTGCAATACACTTCACCTGTAAGTGGTGGGATTAAACCTTGAAGGGTTTTTAATAAGCTTGATTTGCCAGTTCCATTTGCACCACGTAAATGCAATTTTTCCCCAGCCATAATTGCAAGATCAATGGGTTTTGTCTTCGCATAAGGGAGTTGTAATTGATGACAACGTAAGATTTCTCCTGACTTTCTGGCTATATGTGCAAATTCGAAAGATTGTGTTTTGAGATGTTCCAGTTGAGTTTGCTTCTGTTGCAATTCGTCTTTTGCATCTGCAAGCTGCTTACTCTGTTGTTTGCGAAGATGTGAGAGAGATTGTTCTGATTGCTCTTTTTTAGCATCCAGTAGAATGGGAGCTTGTGAACCAGAAGCCCTTAACTTTTCACCTGTTTTTTGACGTTTTTGGGCTTTCATCTGACTTTGATGTTGCTGCTCTTTCAGCTGTTTTAATTCACGTTTTTCTTGCTGTACTGCGTGTGATAATGCGTCGACGTGTAACTGATACTGCTGATGATATAGCGCATAATTGCCACCATAATAATGTAGTCCCAGCTGATTTAAGGAAAAAATCCCCTGTACGTGAGACAGTAGTTGCCGATCGTGGCTAATGATGAGTCCACCTGTAGGATGTTGAGACATTTGCTCAATCAACCATTCTCGTCCCCGTGTATCTAAGTGATTACTCGGTTCATCCAGTAATAGATAATGATCTTTGAGTAGAAATAGGCGACACAGTGCGAGTTTGGTTTTTTGGCCTTCACTCAAATATTGAATAGGTGTATCAAGATCTATCGGTAAATCCGCACTTTGCAAAAGTTGTTGCCATTCTGTTGGTAAATGCCACAGATGTTCGACTTGGTCATAATCGGCAAAAGCTGCAGTACCGTGCTGGATCCGTTCGAAGCATTGGTATAAATCCTCAATATGCAAGGCTTGAGCGATTGTATCTGCTTGTACACGCTGAAGTTGAGCCAGATATTGATGCGGACACTGCCATGAGATTTGGCCTGAATAAGGGAGCTTGAATTTTGTCTGTTCATGCAGAAGAGACATCAATAGTGATTTCCCTTGGCCATTGCATCCAATCAATCCTGTGAATTGATGTAATGGAAGTTGAAAGCAAAGCGAGTCGAAGTGTATTCGCTGTGCGAATTCAAGGGATAAGTTGGAAACAATACATGCCTGTTGAGTCATAAGAAACCTCATAAACAGGATATGCAAAATAGAGAGATCGAGATAAGTTTTAGAATAAAGCAGCGCTAAACGATAGCTAAGTCTATTTTGCACATCAAAAAGAAAAATGAACTTTGATGATGGAAATAGAACTTACTTCATTGGCGTGATCTCAAATTGGTTTATTTTTACACTATTCTATGGGGGAAGTGATGAAAGGTCAAATTTTAAGATTTTGAAGAGATGATTAAAAAAACATAAAAAGTGCTTGTCAAATGCTGAAATAGTGCGTAATTTAATAGTTAGACACCGTTTTTTAGATATTTGAAATAAATATGTTAAAGCATACTGTAAACACCAACGCATACTTTTACTTTTGGCAATATTGATCGTTGCCTGATGCGTTTCGGGCAGCAAAAAGGTTGCCCAACCAGTTAATACCTGATCGGCAACACCGATCAGGTTTTTTTATGCTTTAACAATCATGATTTTAGGAGAAATACCATGTATACATTTAATTATTCATATTTTAGCAAGATTTCTTGGTTTTACTTTGCAAAAAAATCAACATCGCTTAGATCACACTTGCTCAAATAAATGATAGGACTGCGAAGAAGGTCAGTCCAAAGGAATTGAAAAATGAATGCTTTAAATACTGCTTTGACACAACCACAAACACATACAAAAGAATCAATGCTTAGCTTGCCATCACAACTCAAAGCGCAGTATCCCTTGTCTGCCACTTTAGCGCAGCAAATTTCAAAACATCGTCAAACGATTCAGAATATTTTATCTGGACATGATCATCGCTTAATGGTGATTACTGGTCCTTGCTCGATTCATGATCCTATCGCAGTACTTGAATATGCTGATCGCCTACAACTATTACAAGAACAGGTTAAAGATCAAATATTCTTGGTGATGCGTGCATATATTGAAAAACCGCGTACCACGGTGGGTTGGAAAGGTTTCTTATATGATCCAAATTTAGATGGATCATCAGACTTACAACTCGGTTTAGAAAAATCTCGTCAGCTTTACTTGCAGCTAATCGAGAAAGGTTTGCCAATCGCAAGTGAGATTTTAAGCCCAATGGCAACAGGTTATTTTGATGACCTATTGGCTTGGGGCGCAATTGGTGCGCGGACTAGTGAGTCGCAAATTCATCGTGAAATTGCCAGCCATATGCCATACAGCATTGGCTTCAAAAACGGTACCGATGGTTCGATTCAAATTGCGTTGGATGCGATTCAATCAGCACTGCATGGTCATCAATTCTTGGGAATGACTCAGCAAGGTTTGCCTGCGATTTTACATAGTGAAGGTAATCCATTACCGCATTTAATTTTACGTGGTTCAAATCAGGGTACCAACTATGATTTGGCTTCGATTCAAGCGATGCATTTCAAACATAAACAATTACCTGCACTGGTAATTGATTGTAGTCATGGTAATAGCGGTAAAGATCCACTACTACAACCACAGGTTTTACAGCAAATTATTGCAGAGCGTGCTGAATCGAAAGTGCGTGGTGTAATGATTGAAAGTCATCTGGTTGATGGTAATCAAAAAATTTCCTGCGATATGACTTATGGCCAGTCGGTTACGGATGGTTGCCTAGGTTGGGATAAAACAGCACAAGTGTTGTTGGATGTTGCTGAGAAAATGCGACATAAAAAATAAACCAGACATAAAAAAGCCAATCTCAATTGATTGGCTTTTTTCTTTACGGTCGACTTAAGCTGCTTGGGTCGATTGAGCCGCAAGGAAGTGGCCAATCTCTTGGCTGAATTTTCTTGGTTCAGTAATCAGTGGTGTATGTCCAGAACGTTCAAAATAAATCGCTGTAGCATTGCTTAGACTTTCAGCAATCAATGTTTGGCCAGTTTCTGGGTAAAGGGTAGATTCACGACCAATAAAGAAAGTGGTTGGGCAATTCAGTTGACTGATGGCTTCACGATAGTCTTCATTATGATTAAGATAATTTTCGACATACCACAGTAAATAGTCTAAACGCTGAATTGGCAGTAAGTATTTTTGCAGGAATGGGCGGTTTAGAGCGAGCTTGAAAATTTTAGGGCTATAGTTGTTGCTGCCTTGCAGTTCAATGAAATCACCCCACAAGCTGACCAGCTTATAGCGGATATCATCGGGTAAGTCCTCTAGTTTCTGAGCATGTTTATAGTCGAGTAATAGCGTTTGAATCTCAAGCAATAAACTTTTAAATTGAGGATGCTTTGGACCAAACAATCCGTATTGCCAAGAATCATCAACTGCAATTTTAGGGGTTTGATCAATATGCAGATAGGCTTTGAGTTTCTCAGCTAAGCCACCATGCTTCATACCATGCATAGCTGTAGTTGCACCCATGGAATAACCCATCAGGATGAATTGATCGAGCTTTAATTGTTGGATCAGCGAGTCTACATCATTCCAATGACTTGAGATCGCATCGAGCTCTGGAATTGCACAATTTTTTGAACCGCCGAAACCACGCCAATCGGGAATGATAAATTCATATTGTTTACGATTGGCAAATAAGAAAGGGAGCCATTGCCAGCTTTGCATGCCCAGTCCGGATAAGACGAGCACAGGTTCGCCTTCGCCAACGCGTCGCACAAATAATTTTTCTTGATCGGGCATGCTATAGAACGGCATTATTTTTCTCCACTATTGTTGGCTTCTTCAAACTTTTTCAGTTGAGGAATCATTTGTTCCAACCATTTTATCCATTCATTTTCTTTAATGATACCGAGTTCTAGAATCATCTTATGGATAAACAAAACGCGATTGGTTGGTTGGTTATCTTTAAAATCTTTATCATGAATAGCTTGATAAAGGCTTAATTTTTCCTTATGCAATACTAAGTGACGCTCTAATTCGGGCAAAATATTATTGCCACCGAGTTGAGCTTCAGCTCTTAATCTAACCATGAGATCATCACGGAGTTGAGCAGGTTCACTTTGTTGTTCAATCCATGATGCCAGTTGTATCCTTCCAAGTTGTTCAACTTGATAAGTTTTTTTACGGCTGTTGGCAGCTTGTTCTTCTAATGTAGAAATCCATCCTTTTTTCAGCATCCCGTTGAGTTCACGATAAATCTGCTGATGAGTCGCATTCCAAAAGAAGCCCATTGAACGGTCAAAGCGACGAGCCAAGTCAAAACCTGTACTTGGTTTTTCCAATAAGCTGGTCAGTAAAACATGGGCGAGTGACATGATGTTCCATAATAAAAAATGACTCATCAGAATTATGCAATATGTTGCATAAAAATCAAATCTTGTTTATAACTTTATGCAACAAGTTGCATTAGCTAGCAGAGTGCGAGCCAAAGGAGAAACCATGTCAGCTTATCCACATTTATTAAAGCCACTTGATTTAGGCTTTACCACCTTAAAAAACCGTGTCTTGATGGGGTCTATGCATGTTGGCTTAGAAGAGGCGCATCAAGGTTATGAACGTATGGCTGCATTCTATGCAGAACGTGCCAAAGGTGATGTTGGATTAATCGTCACAGGTGGTATTGCTCCAAACGATGCAGGTCTTACCTTTGCACATGCATCTAAGCTAGATAGCATCGCAGAAGCAGAAAAACATAAAGTGATCACCCAAGCGGTACATGATGCGGGTGGTAAAATCGCGATGCAGATTTTGCATACAGGACGCTATTCTTATCAGCCTGAGATCGTTGCACCTTCTGCGATTCAGGCACCGATTAATCCAATTAAACCTAAAGCATTAAGTTCAGCTGAAGTACAGCAAACCATTGATGACTTTGCTAACTGCGCCAAGCTGGCACAATATGCGGGCTATGATGGTGTCGAAATCATGGGCTCGGAAGGTTATTTAATTAATGAGTTTATTGCGGCACGTACCAATCATCGTGATGATGAATGGGGTGGTAGCTATGAAAATCGTATCCGTTTCCCGATTGAAATTGTAAAGCGTACCCGTGATTTAGTCGGCGAAAACTTTATTATTATTTATCGCTTATCGATGCTGGATTTGGTTGAAGGTGGTTCAAGCTTAGAAGAAGTCATCCAACTGGCGAAAGCAATTGAAAAAGCTGGCGCAACCATTATCAATACAGGGATTGGTTGGCATGAAGCACGTATTCCAACCATTGCAACTAAAGTACCGCGCGCTGCATTTACATGGGTGACTGAAAAACTGAAAGGTCAAGTTTCAATCCCATTGATTACCTCGAACCGTATTAATACCCCTGAAATGGCAGAACATGTATTGGCTTCTGGTCATGCAGATATGGTGTCTATGGCACGCCCAATGCTGGCCGATCCTGAGTTTGTATTAAAAGCCAGTGAAGGTCGTAGCGATGAAATCAATACTTGTATTGGTTGTAACCAAGCTTGTTTAGACCATATTTTCTCAATGAAAATTGCCACCTGTTTAGTCAATCCACGCGCTTGTTACGAAACTGAGCTGATCTTTAAAGAAGCCAATGCGGTTAAAAATATTGCGGTGATTGGTGCGGGTCCAGCAGGTTTGAGCTTTGCAGTATATGCAGCAAGTCGTGGGCATAAAGTTAAGGTCTTTGATGCAAGCAATCAAATCGGTGGTCAGTTCAATATTGCCAAGACCATTCCAGGTAAAGAAGAATTCTACGAAACTTTACGCTACTTCAAACGTCAAATTGAATTGCAGCCGAATATTGAGTTGGTACTGAACCACACAGCGACTTATGAAGAACTTAGCCAAACTGACTATGATGATATCGTGGTTGCAACTGGCGTGACGCCGCGTCAGTTGCAATTTGAAGGGATCGATCATCCAAAAGTATTGAGCTATATCCAAGTGTTGAAAGAGCGAGTATCTGTAGGCAAGCGTGTTGCCATTATTGGTGCAGGTGGTATTGGCTTTGATACGGCAGAATATTTAACCCATGAAGGTGATAGTGGCAGCTTAAATCCTGAAAAATTCTATGCAGAATGGGGGATCGATACTTCTTACGAGCATGTAGGTGGCTTAAAACCGGCTGAGTTAGAAAAGTCTGAACGTGAGATTTACTTATTACAACGTAAGAGTGCATCTGTTGGTGCTGGTCTGGGTAAAACCACAGGCTGGATTCATCGTACAGGCTTAAAACATCGTGATGTAAAAATGATTGCCGGCGCAAGCTACGACAAGGTGGATGATCAAGGTTTGCATATTACCGTTGATGGTCAAAGTCGTGTGCTTGAAGTCGATAATGTGGTGATTTGTGCAGGCCAAGAGTCGTATACCGCAATGTTTGATCAGCTTAAAGCGGACGGTAAAAGTGTTCACTTGATTGGTGGCGCCAAAGAAGCGGGTGAGTTGGATGCTAAACGAGCAATTCGCCAAGGTGCTGAGTTAGCAGCAACATTGTAAACATGCTCGGGAGCATTTCTATTGAGGAAGTGCTCCCGACTTATCCATTAAATCTCAAGGGAGAATAACAATGACATTGGAAACAACAAAACAAGCTTTAGAAAACTGGCATCAGATGATTAAAACAGGTGACCTATCCAACTTAAATGATTTGCTGGCCGATGATGTTGTGTTTCGTTCGCCTGTTGCCTATAACCCTTATGAAGGGAAACACGTGGTTTTCTTTATTTTGACGAATGTGATTCAGGTGTTTGAAAACTTTACCTATCACCGTGAATTTTATACTGAAGATGGTGAAAATGTGGTGTTGGAATTTAGCGCCAATGTCAGCGGGAAATCACTTAAAGGCATTGATATGATTCGCTTTAATGAACAAGGCAAAATCATTGATTTTGAAGTGATGATTCGCCCGATGAGTGGTTTGGCCGCATTAGCAGAAAAAATGGGTGCACGCTTTGCCAAGTATCAACCGAATTAATGCCTGTAAAATAGCCTAAGTAATATTAAGAGAATTAAAATGTGGTTAAAGCTTTCAACTTTTGCATTACTGCCTGTATTAGTCGTACAGGGTATGAAAGTTCGTAACAATACACCACGTCTTTGGGAAGCAAGTGGCGACCGCCACGGTATCGTGGGTCAGGGTCAGCCACTTTCTTTACTCATTCTTGGCGATTCGGCAGCGGCGGGTGTTGGTGTTGAAACCCAACAACAGGCTTTATCTGGGGCGATTATTGCTGAGTTGCAGAATGAATATCAGTTGCAATGGAAATTGCATGCTAAAACAGGCGATACCACTCAACAGGTTTTTCAAGCAGTACAACAGTTAGATCAGCAGTGCTATGATGTTGTTATCACTTCAATTGGTGTGAATGATGTGACTAAACTGACCTCTGCAAAATCTTGGCTCAAACAACAAAAACAGCTATTCACTTATATACAGAATCAGTTTCAACCTAAACTCATTATTGTATCCGGTGTACCACCAATGCAGCATTTTCCGGCTTTACCTAATCCTTTGGCTTGGCTGTTTGGAAAATATGCGGAACAAATGAATCAGGCATTACAGCAATGGTTGGCACCACAATCTCAATTTCGATTTATTCAATATGATATTGAAGCTTTTCAAGCAATGGATTTGCCGATGGCAAGCGATGGTTTTCATCCAAGCAAAGAAATCTATGCCATCTGGGGACAACAGGTCGCAACTTTGGTGCGACAAACATTTACTCATGCGTAGATAGAGGCGGTTATTGAATATGGGTATATCTGCTTTAGATAAAATCAAAGTGTTAGGTTCAGAGCTTCTTGATTCAGTGCTCGGTGCTGAGCAACCCAAAATGTACTATGACCCGAAAGGGAAAATTAAAGATGTTTTGGAAAAATTACCGCAGTTAAAGCAAAAATATCGTCCTACGCCTTGGCTGAGTAATACACATCTACATTTATTGTATTTTGATGTGATTCGTAAGAAAACCATTAAACTTGAATATGACCGTGTTGATCGTTTGATCATGCAGGATGGAGGGATTACCGCCGTTGCGTGGTATGGATATGACCTACCAGTAGAAACACCAACTGTTGTAATTATGCATACCATTACAGGGACACCTGAAAGTATGCGCGAACTGGTCAAAGATTTGCATGAGTATAATGGTTGGCGAATTGCACTTTGTTTGCGCCGTGGCCATGCAGGACTGCCAATGCCAGTGCCTCGTATTTCATTGTTTGGTTCAACCAGTGATCTGAAAGAACAACTTGCGCATATTCAAAACCTGTTTCCACAATCCGATTTATATGCAGTTGGTTCCTCAGCTGGTACGGGGCTTTTGGTCCGCTATTTAGGCGAGCAAGGGGTGGATACGCCATTCAAAGCTGCTTTTGCAATGTGCCCTGGTTATAACACTGAAATCGGTTTTAAAAATGTGCATCCGTTTTATAGCAAAATGATGACCAAGAAGTTATTTAAATACTTCATTTATCCTTATCAGAATACATGGAATCAAATTGCATCTGTAGAAAAAGTGCTGACGACCACAAGCTTGGAAGAGTTTGAAAAAGAATATTTTGAAATGGCAGGATTTCAGGATTATCAGAGTTATTGCCAAGCGATTAATCCAATCTATGTCTTCGAAAATGTCAAAATTCCATTGATGATTCTCAATGCCGAAGATGATCCAGTTTGTTCAATTAAAAACTTAGAACCTTATAAAGATGCCATTCAGCAAATGGACAATATTGCAGTTGTAACCACCAAAAAGGGAAGTCATTGTGGTTTCTATGAAAGTTTAACGGTGAAGTCTTGGGCCTCCCGTTTGATGGCGGACTTTTTTAAAAATTACTAATCTATAGACACAAAAAAGCCAGTTGAAAGCAACTGGCTTTTTACTTTTCACGAATGAATTAGTTATTTAAAGCAGGTGTTGCAGCAGCGATTGCGGCAGCGACAGCGTCATCTTCACTTTGAGCTGGTGCTGATGGTTTTGCAGTTTTCACAGGTTGTTCTGCTTTAGGCTGTTCTGTCTTTGCTGGTTTGTGTTCAGCTTTTACAGGTTTCGGCTCTTCTGCGCGTGGAGCTTCAGTTGGTGTTTGTGTTGCAGCAGGCGTTTCTGTTTGAGCCGGACGAGTCTCACGACGAATCTCGGTCGTTGTATTTGGTGTTTCTTCACGCGTTGTTTCTACAACCGGTGCTGGAGCTTGGTGTTTATCGACACTTTCTAAAGACTCGAACTCTTGGATTTTTTCAGGCTCGGGCTGGGTTTGAGTCTCAGTTGCGGTCTGTTCTTGCTGCTCTTCGTTTTTTGGTTCTTCTTTTTTCACACAAGCAGTTAATAAAAGACCAGTCGCAAGTGCTGCACAAATTAAAAGTTTTTTATTCGCCATTGCTAAAACAACATATTAAATAAGGACAGCAGCAATTATAACAGTAAATCTATGTGAAGAAATCCCTGTGAATTGTTGAGTTTGTTTATATTTTATAAATGCTTGCAATTAAACAGACGAGCAGCAAAGAATTTAAAAGTGATGAATGCAAGATTTTAGGTATCGCTTTAATTGATTTTGGCCTGTTAAACGTAATTTATGGATGAAAAATCCACAAAACCCGTAAATTTTTATCGAAAATGCTGATAGAATAGCCAGTTGTTTATAGTTCTTTGAATTGATGCGGTTTGACTTTGCTTTATAGGGGCAGAGTACAGTAAAATTGCCCAACATTGTAGGCCGATTTCGGCTCGATTGTACGAGAAACTCAATGACCCATTTTATTTTTGTCACTGGTGGTGTGGTTTCATCACTAGGTAAAGGTATTTCTGCTGCTTCTGTTGCTGCACTTTTGGAAGCTCGTGGCTTAAAAGTCACTATGGTAAAAATGGATCCATACATTAATGTCGATCCAGGTACCATGAGCCCATTTCAGCACGGTGAAGTTTTCGTCACAGAGGATGGTGCTGAAACTGACTTAGATTTGGGATATTACGAACGTTTCTTACGTCGTGCGAAAATGACCAAACTGAATAACTTTACCAGTGGGCGCGTATATCAAGACGTTTTAAATAAAGAACGTCGTGGTGACTACTTAGGTGGTACGGTTCAAGTTATTCCACATATTACAGACAACATTAAAGAACGTGTACTTCGCGCAGGTGAAGGTTACGACGTTGCAATCGTTGAGATTGGCGGTACAGTTGGTGATATCGAATCACTTCCATTTATGGAATCAGTACGTCAATTGATGGTAGAGCTTGGTCATAAACGTACCATGCTTATGCATTTAACTTTGTTGCCATATATCAAATCTGCGGCTGAGCTCAAAACCAAGCCAACTCAACACTCAGTGAAAGAGCTTCTTTCAATTGGTATTCAGCCAGATATTTTAATCTGCCGTACTGAATATGATGTCGATGTTGATACTAAACGTAAAATTGCATTGTTCACAAATGTGGAAGCGCGTGCCGTTGTGGTATGTAAAGATGCGAAAACGATTTATCAAATTCCACGTACATTCTATGAGCAAAACGTTGATGACTTGATCTGTGAGCGTTTTGGCTTTAATGAGCTTCCAGAAGCAAACCTTGAAGATTGGGACAATGTCGTTGAAGCATTACTCAACCCTGAATACACAGTTCGTGTTGCAATGGTCGGTAAATATGTAGAGCTTCCAGATGCTTATAAATCTGTGAATGAAGCACTTTTACATGCAGGGATTCAAAACCTTGTTAAAGTCCAGATTGATTATGTCAATGCTGAAGAGCTTGAACAGCAAGATATTAGTGTTTTAAGTACTGCTGATGCGATCTTGGTACCAGGTGGTTTTGGTGAGCGCGGTACTGAAGGCAAAATGAAAGCCATTCAATATGCACGTGAAAACAAGATTCCATTCCTTGGTATTTGTTTAGGGATGCAATTGGCTGTGATTGAATATGCGCGTAACGTTGCAGCGATGCCAGAAGCAAGTTCAACAGAATTTAACCGTTCAACCAAATATCCATTGATTGGTTTAATTACTGAATGGTTAGATGAACGTGGTGAATTACAGCAACGTAGTCTTGAGTCTGACTTGGGTGGCACAATGCGTTTAGGTGCTCAAAAATCAGAACTGGTTGAAGGCACGAAGACACGTGAAGTCTATGGTAAAGCTGAAATTACTGAGCGTCATCGTCATCGCTATGAAATGAATGATCGTTTTATTCCTGCACTTGAACAAGCAGGGATGAAAATTTCGGGTTATTCATCAGTACAACATTTAGTTGAAACTGTAGAAATTCCTGAACATCCTTGGTTTATTGCTGTACAATTCCACCCGGAATTTACAAGTTCACCACGTGATGGACATCCATTATTTGCTAGCTTCATCGAAGCTGCAAAAAAACAGCATCAAAAGTAAGTACTAAGTTTTAAATAAACTGGGAAAGTTTAAATGTCACAATTAAAACCACAAGAAGTTGTACGTTTAGGCGATATACAAATGGCAAATCATTTGCCATTTGTATTATTTGGCGGAATGAACGTACTGGAATCAAGAGATTTAGCATTTGAAATTGCTGAAACTTATGTTGATATTTGCAAACGCCTAGACATTCCTTATGTATTCAAGGCAAGCTTTGATAAAGCAAACCGTTCAAGCCTAAACTCTTATCGTGGACCGGGTTTGGAAAAAGGGATTGAATGGCTTGCTGACATTAAAAAGCATTTTAATGTGCCCATTATCACTGACGTTCATGAGCCTTACCAAGCAGCACCTGTTGCTGAAGTTGCTGATATCATCCAACTTCCTGCCTTTTTAAGTCGTCAGACTGATCTCGTTGAAGCAATGGCGAAAACTCAAGCCATTATCAATATCAAAAAAGCACAATTCTTAGCACCACATGAAATGCGTCATATCTTGCATAAGTGTTTGGAAGCTGGAAATG
Organism: Acinetobacter sp. UBA991; assembly: GCF_002292065.1. Classification (NCBI taxonomy): domain Bacteria; kingdom Pseudomonadati; phylum Pseudomonadota; class Gammaproteobacteria; order Moraxellales; family Moraxellaceae; genus Acinetobacter; species Acinetobacter sp. UBA991. The sequence goes on from NZ_DBBF01000027.1 coordinate 312,170, forward strand.
ACAAACTCATTCTTTGTGAGCGTGGTTCAGCATTTGGTTATAACAACTTGGTTGTTGATATGCTAGGCTTCGATACCATGAAAGAAATGAATGTGCCGGTATTCTTTGATGTTACCCATGCATTGCAAACACCAGGTGGACGCGCTGATTCTGCTGGTGGTCGTCGTGCCCAAATCACGACATTAGCGCGTGCGGGTATGGCAACAGGATTGGCTGGTTTATTCTTGGAAGCACATCCAGAGCCAGAAATCGCAAAATGTGATGGACCATGTGCATTGCGTTTATCTCAGCTTGAGCCATTCTTGGCGCAATTAAAAGAATTGGATACTTTGGTTAAAGGATTCAAAAAGTTAGACACCCATTGATGCAATTATTTGCATCTTGTTTTTCATTCAACAGAGGAATTGTTCATGAGCCAAATCGTTGACATCCGCGCACGTGAAATTTTGGACTCTCGTGGTAACCCAACCATCGAAGCAGACGTTATTTTAGAATCTGGGGTTGTTGGTCGTGCATGTGCACCATCTGGTGCTTCAACTGGTTCTCGTGAAGCTTTAGAACTTCGTGATGGCGACAAAGCACGTTATTTGGGCAAAGGTGTTAAAACTGCGGTTAATAACGTAAATACCATTATCCGTGACGCTTTAGTGGGCAAATCAGTATTTGAACAAAAAGACATCGATAATACGATGATCGCGCTTGATGGTACTGAAAACAAAGAAAAATTAGGTGCTAACGCAACTTTAGCTGTTTCATTGGCTGCTGCGCGCGCTGCTGCTGATGAAAAGAAAATTCCTCTTTTCCAATATATCGCTGATCTTCGTGGTCAAACGACTTTGACCATGCCTGTACCAATGATGAACATCATCAATGGTGGTTCGCATGCAGACAATAATGTTGATATTCAAGAGTTCATGATTGAACCGGTAGGCTTCACTTCTTTTGCTGAAGCATTACGTGCAGGTGCTGAAATCTTCCATTCACTAAAATCAGTTTTAAACAAAAAAGGTTTAAATACTGCTGTGGGTGATGAAGGTGGTTTTGCGCCAAACTTGCGTTCAAACGAAGAAGCAATCACTGTTATCCTTGAAGCGATTGGTCAAACTGGTTACAAAGCTGGTTCTGATATTATGTTGGCACTTGACTGTGCTTCTTCAGAATTCTACAAAAATGGTCAGTACATCCTTGCTGGTGAAGGTAATAAAGCATTCACAAGCAACCAGTTCTCTGACTATTTAGCTGGTCTTGTAAACCAATACCCAATCATTTCGATTGAAGATGGTTTAGATGAATCTGACTGGGAAGGTTGGAGCTACTTAACATCAATCCTTGGTGACAAAATCCAATTGGTTGGCGACGATTTATTCGTAACTAATCCTAAGATTTTACAACGCGGTATTAATGAGAAAGTAGGTAACTCTATTCTGATCAAATATAACCAGATTGGTACATTGACTGAAACTCTAGATGCAATCTACCTTGCAAAAGCAAATGGCTATAGCACTGTAATCTCACACCGTTCAGGTGAGACTGAAGATTCAACAATTGCTGACTTGGCAGTGGGTACAGCAGCTGGTCAAATCAAGACTGGTTCACTATGCCGTTCTGACCGTGTAGCGAAATATAACCAATTGCTTCGTATTGAAGAATTAACGAACGCAGCTTACCGCGGTAAAGCTGAATTCAAAGGTCTAAACTAAGGTCAATTTATCTATGTTGAATACTTCTGATCATCTTTCTTTACAAAAGACAGAAACTCTGCAAATTCATAATCCTATAGAATTTGCAGATGATCTTCCTTGTAAGAAGGATGTAGGGAATTTTTCATGATAGAGATGTTTCGATCGACCTCGAGTAAATTGATTTTAGTGCTTGTCATCGCTCTGGTGGCAAGCCTGCAGTATCAATTTTGGCTAGGTGAGGGAGGGTATTTTCCTCACCAAGCTTTAACTCAACAAATTACGCAGCAAGCAGAAATTAATACTGAGCTCAAAGAGCGAAATCGTATTTTAGCTGCAGAGGTTTTTGATTTAAAAAGTGGCAGTGAAGCCATTGAAGAACATGCACGTTTAGATTTAGGTTTGGTCAAGCCGAATGAAACCTTCGTACAAATGAGTACCATTAGTACCCATTACAAACCAATTTATATCGATCCAAACGCAAAAGAAGACACTGCAACCAATGAAAACCCAGACTAAGCTATGGGCGGTTGTACCAGCAGCTGGTTCTGGCAGTCGTTTTTCAAAAACTGAATTAAAACAATATCAGTATATTCAAGATCATACTGTACTTGAACATACGGTTAATCGCCTAAATACCTTAGATTTGGCTGGTTGTGTACTCGCCATTGGTGCACAAGATAATTTCGCCAAAACTCTCTCTTTTCAGCACAAAGATAAACTACATTTTTGTTTGGGTGGTACAGAGCGTGTCCATTCAGTTTTAAACGCCTTGATCTATTTATCTGACATTGCTCATGAAGATGATTGGGTGTTGGTCCATGACGCTGCACGGCCATGCGTAACTGTAAACTGTCTAATAAGGTTAGTCGAATCAGCACAACATTCAAATCAAAGTGCGATTTTGGCTATTCCAGTTCGTGATACGCTAAAACAAGTGGCTCCGCAAAATCAGATCGATAAAACTGTGAGTCGTGAGTTATTGTGGCAAGCACAAACGCCACAAATGGCGCAACTCGGCGTTCTTAAAAATGCGATTGAACAAGCTTTAGCCAATCACATCGTGATCACTGATGAAGCAAGTGCTTTGGAATATGTGAATGAGCCTGTACACGTGGTGCAGGGACGTTCAGATAATATCAAAATTACTTATGCTGACGATTTAGAACTTGCTCGCTTAATTCTTCAAGCTCAAAACTAAGCCTAATTAGCCCATATAAAAGTGCTTATTTTTTTGTTTAGCTCAAAATAGCCTAAGTAAATTTAAGTGATTTTTCCATTTTTTTTACATCAATCTAAATGACAAAATTTCTATGATTTGTTAAATTTGAATAACATACTTTATAACGGAACAACAAATGAAAAAATTATTCATTGCGGGCCTTTTTACTTTTTCTTTAGTTGGCTGCGCAACAACACCTCAACAACCTCAGGATACGGCGCAAGAAACAATCCGCTATTCATCTAGTCCATGTTTTGGTGCATGCCCAATTTATTCTGTTGAGATTACACCTGAAGGTGCTGTTCATTTCGATGGTAAACAATACACCAAAGTAACAGGTACTCAGGATTTAACTGTTGATCCTTCCGTTTATAAGAAATTACAACAAGAGCTAAAAACCTATCGTCCTGCGACGGGTTCAAATGTAAAGACAACTGGTTGTGAAGAAACAGCAACCGACCAGCCAAGTGCTTATTTCTCATGGAAAAAGCCTGATGGAACTGTAACAAAGCTTAGCCATTACACAGGTTGTATTTCTCCGGCAAATGCTGAGTTGAATAAGGTAATTGATAAATTACCTAAACTGATCGGTATTGACGATCTGGTTCGTTAAGCTCACTGCTGCAAAAATAGACAAAACTAGCAGTTATGCTAGTATAGGTATAAGCGCAATCAGGTGGAGGAGTCTTTAATGACAGCTTTTACAATCATGAAAATGAGTACGCAAGAGGAAAGTCTTCTTCCTAAGCTTGCTGTAGAAGCATTCCGTAATGCGTTTGAAGAAGCTAGTGAATCCTCTACTGTGGTCTATGCCAAAGGTCGTCAACTGTTAAAACAGCATCCAACTGGTGAGACTGAAGTGATCAAGGATATCTCAGGCGCTTATACTACTATTGAAGCATCGCGTACTCTATTGAAGCGTAAAAAAAAGCAGGCTGTTGTATAAGTTAATGCGACAGTCTACGCCTAGAATTCGCATGTTTGCTGGTCCAAACGGTTCTGGTAAAAGTACGATTAAAGAATATTTATTGCCCCGACATATTGGGGCATATTTAAATGCAGATGAACTCGAAAAAACCTTAAATCAAACTCATCGCTTGGACTTAAAGATTTATCATGAGTCTCTAGACGCACTAAAATTGATTGCTTTTTTAAAAACCAAAAAGAAAGAATTGAATCAAAAAACCTGTAAGTTATTAAGTCAAGAACCTGAATTACTCAGTGAGCACCTTATTCTTTTTGCTATTCAAGATATTGATTCATATCTTGCTGCCAGAATTATCGACTTTATCCGTTTGGAATTTCTAAGCTTAAAAATTAGTTTTACCTTTGAAACAGTTATGTCGCATATCAGCAAAGTTGAGTTTCTGAAAATGGCTCAGGAGCAAGGGTTTAAAACTTATCTGTACTATGTTTCAACGATTGACCCTGAAATCAATATTGCGCGGGTACAGTATCGAGTAAGTACTGGTGGACATGCTGTAGCAGAACCCAAAATTCGTGATCGTTATTACCGTAGCATGGACTTACTCATGCAAGCCATTGAGGTGAGTGATCGAGCTTTTATATTTGATAATTCTTCTGATGGTGAAAAAGCAGCTTTTTTAGCAGAAATTGAACAAGCGGATCGACTAAGAATCAATCCAATCGTGACAGTCTTTCCTGTTTGGTTTGCAGAAAGAGTACTTGCTGAGTTTGAATAGTCAGTCTATTCAAGAAATGTGATGCTTGTTCACATCCTGTTTTTATGCTCAAGAGTCAAATTAACTTACTTAATTTTAGAAAATATTTACCAAGATGTGCCATTTTTCGTATAAATCACGATTTAGAGGCTAATATTGAATAGATTTATTCAAATGTTATTTAAAATAATATATTATAAAAATATATATTGAATGGTGAGAGAGGATGATGACAAGTATTATTCTAGCTTTGATTGGTGGCGCGTTAATTGGATTAGCGGCTGTTGGTTATTTATACGTCAATGGGCGTGTCGCGGGTGTGAGTGGTTTGATTGCCCAATTATTACAGCCTAAAACATTTTTGCCTAGTTCGGCTTTTTGGTTTTTATTAGGCCTGATTATTACACCCTTTATTTATCAAATTTTTGTCAAGCCTGAAATTATTATGCAGTCGTCTCCGCTCGCTTTGATCATTGCTGGACTGTTGGTAGGCTTTGGGACACGTTTAGGTTCAGGTTGTACCAGTGGACATGGAATCTGTGGGATTAGCCGTTTATCGCCACGTTCAATGGTTGCCACAATTACATTTATGATCGCTGGTTTTGTTACGGTGTATGTGGTGCGTCATATTCTGGGAGCAGCGTAATGAAGAATTTATTTGCATTGATTTTCGGCAGTCTATTTGCGCTAGGTCTCTTGGTTTCTGGAATGTCAAATCCTGAGAAGGTATTAAGTTTTCTAGACATTTTTGGCGCGTGGGATATTAGCTTGATGTTTGTGATGATTGGTGCAATTGCAGTTGCATTTCTCCCATTTCAGAAAGCTTTACGCAATCCAAAAACATTATCAGGTGAGGCGATTGTTTTACCAAAGAATAATCAAATTGATAAGAAGTTGATCATAGGTGCGATATTATTTGGTATGGGTTGGGGAATTGCAGGCATTTGCCCAGCACCCGCAATTACTCTGATCGGACTGGGTTATTTTGAAGTTTGGTATTTTATTGGAGCAATGCTGCTCGGCATGTTGATCCATCGTCTTTGGGCCAAACAGTAGGAGAAATGCAGTGCAATATCCAGCAGTCAAAGCCTTTTTTGATGAGCAAAGTAATACCTTTAGTTATGTTGTACATGATGCTGAAACAAAACATTGTGCAATTATTGATAGTGTTTTGGATTATGATGCTGCCTCGGCATCAACATCTACACAGCATGCAGATGAGATCATTGCTTATATTGAATCTCAAGCCCTTACCGTTGAATGGATATTGGAAACGCATGTTCATGCCGATCATTTAACGGCGTCACAATATCTGAAATCTAAGCTTGGCGGCAAGATTGCCATGAGTGAGAAAATTGCCATTGTTCAGGAAACATTTAGTGCAATTTATCATATGGATATGAAGTATTTTAATACGCATCAAGTGTTTGATTATCTGTTTAAAGACCATGAACACTTCCGTATCGGAAACTTAGCGGCATATAACATACCGACACCAGGACATACACCTGCGTGCTTAAGTTATGTGATCGGTGATGCTGTTTTTATTGGTGATACCTTATTTATGCCCGATTATGGAACGGCGCGTTGTGATTTCCCAAAAGGCAGTGCGAATATCTTATTTGATTCTGTGCAAAAACTGTATCAATTGCCAGAACTTACACGTGTCTTTTTATGTCACGACTATAAACCAGAAGGTCGTGATACATATAGTTATGAAACAGATATTCGGGCACAGAAGCAAAGCAATATTCACTTAAATGCAAAAACACTGAAGCATGAGTTTGTACAAATGCGTCAAGCACGTGATGCAACTTTGTCGATGCCTAAGCTTATTCTACCGGCAATTCAAATCAATATGGATGCAGGCCGATTCCCAGAACCCGAGTCTAATGGGGTTCGCTATTTAAAGTTACCTTTGAATTATTTTAATTAATCATCACACACTCAATCGTTCAAAGGGAATTGAACGATGTCTTTTCTCGCACATTAAGAATGAAAAATGAAGCTTAGGTTTTGTTTGAACACTTAATTGTTATGTTATAACATAACAATTGAAAATAAGGAGTTCAATGTGCGTTACAAAGCCCTGGCAATAGCCATTCTATTCATTCATCAGCAAGCATCTGCAAATGAGCAGGATAGTCCTGTTATCTTGCCAAAAATCAGTTTAAAAGCAGAAACAGATCTTTCAATCGGGAACAATATTGTTGTAGAGAATCGAAATACACAAAATCAAACTTTAGGGGATGCACTCAAGCAGGTGTCAGGTGTACAGAGTAGTGCCTTTGGTCCCAATGCAGGAGCACCAGTTATCCGCAGCTTAAGTGGCAATCGTGTACAAATTCTTGAGGATGGACTATCGATTTATGGCATGAATGCTATCAGTGGTAATATTGCCATTTCATTTGATCCTTTATTTAATCAATCTATTCAGGTAAATAAGTCATCGGATAGTGTGCGATACGGCGGAAATGCCATCGGTGGTAGTGTAAATGTAGAGAATGGTCTGATTAGCAAAGAAATTCCCAAGAAAGATCATAATTTAGAGTTGGCTGTGCGAAAAGGTTGGAATAATACAGATGCACATGGTTTTAAGCTGAATTTAAATAATCAAAGCAACTTTTCAACCAATTTTTTATTTTCTAAACAAGACATTTCTTCTTATAAAATTCCAGGTGACAGCAAGGCTGAGCAATGTAATAGCGCAGTATTTCCTGCAACAGGTGGTGTGAATTCAGCGTTGGCAGATGCTTGTCAAAAAGATACGCGCATACAGCAGATCTATAACACCGCATCGCAAAAATATATTGACCAATTTATGACTGAAAATCCAGATTGGGCAGATGGGAAATTTTCATTCTATACCGATAAGCCGTCATCTGTTTGGAGTGGTAAGACATATATCAACCCAGCAAATCCTGAATATATTGCTGATACACCCAAGTTTAAAGAAAACAGAATTAATAACGATGTGACACCAAATTACAATCGAAAGCTAGGCAATAGCTATTTGGAAAATCAGCATTATGCGATCGGAAGTACTTACTTTCTGCAAAATGGCTATATTGGCTTGAGTGCAGATTCCCAGAAAAATGCATACGGTGTACCAGGCTTTTCTTTAGAAAATAAGTCGTTTCAATCTTCTTATGATGATGGTCTACCTGTAGGAATAAAGACGGATCAACGAAAATATACATTGGATAGTCAATATAATTTTGATACACCATTTTTTAAGGGAATCGACTTCAAAGCGAATCAAGTGATCAATCGTTCAGGTGAATATCTCGGGACACAGTTAGCAAATGATTACCGCTTTAATACCAAACAAGTTGAAATACTATTCAGACATCAACCTTTGCCGTATTTAAATGGTCTACTTGGGCTGAGTCAGAGTAATCGAACTGTTGAAGGACAGGGGAAACTACGCTATTTACCCAATGTAAATACCAAGACACACGCCATTTTTGTTCAAGAGAAAATTGATCTAGATTGGCTTTCTTTCGATGCAGGCTATCGCCAAGAACGTATTGATCACTCGATCAAAGACAGTGATTTTAAAGTCTCTCGCAACTCGCCGAATTCTAAGTTGCAAGATACTAATTTCGATTTAGAAAGCTATAGTTTTGGTTCATATCTCAGAATGAATGACTATCTAGGCATGAAGCTTAGATATTCAGTATCGGAGCGTGCGCCTGAGCTGAATGAACTTTATGCCAGTGGTAATCACTATTCGATCATGGTTAATGAGCAAGGAAATCAAAAGTTAGCGCCTGAAAAATCTAAAAATACAGAGCTGACCGCTTTATTCAATTATCAAGATTTTAATCTTGAGGCTACCGTGTATAAGATGAAATTTGAAAACTATCTCTATCTCACTCATTCTGGCATGCAAACGGCGAACCGCTTACCACTCAAATACTGGACTCAAACAGATACTGAAATCACAGGTTATGAAGTTGATCTAAAACAAAAAATTAATACACAGCATTTGGGGCTTTTTACCCTAGGCGTGTTTGCTGATTTTGTGAAAAATAAAAATTTAAATCCGAATCGAACGAGCTTGTTTAATGATGGCAATTATTTACCAAACATGCCAACCAGTCGCTACGGTGCAAGCGTAGAGTGGAGTAAAGGGGATTGGGCGGCACGTCTCTCAAGTATTTATTATGATAAACCGAAATACCTAGGCAAGAATGTTTCGGAGGAAGAGCCATTGCCAGCCTTCAATATGGTCGATATGCAGATTAGCAAGCATCTAAAATTAAAGAACTCTGATATTGACGTGTTCCTAAACGGTTCAAATTTACTGAATGAGGAGGCGAGACCGCATAATTCCCCATTGAAATATATTGCACCATTGCCAGGGCGTGGTTTTCAGCTTGGTGTAAGTATGAAGATATAAGGTGATATAAATCTGGCCACTGAAAGAAAATCGCAAGAAGCGCTTTCAGTGGTCGCCACTTAACACGATTGATTTAAATTTTTTAATGAATTTTTGACGATTAGATCATGTACCAAGGAGACCGGAAGCATATAAATCTTTCCAAAAAGATTGTAAGTAATCACACTGGTTGTGACGGTCAACTCATTCTCCTGTTCATTATGTTCCTGAAGCTGTAATGCGACCAATACGCTGAGATGTTTATCTGTAGATTGTAAATATAATTCCTTGTCCGTAATTTTCACCACATCAAAAAAATCCAACTTTTCATTGATCTGAACATTTTCGGGTTTAACCGAATCAAAGCCGCTGATCGGTTGGACACCTCCTAACCTTAAACTTAAAAAATCTCTGATTTTAAATGCAATACGTAACCAAAAGGGTGGATGTCCTGTCATTAAATTATAAACTTGCATCACTGTTAGGTTCTTATCGATGTATTGATGTGCTTCATGTAGGTAGTTAAGCACTGCTAATGGAGCAACCAAAGGATGAAGATCATTCTGATGTTCCATTGTGCTTATTCCTAGATTTTATAGATATATGAAATTTATAATAATTTATAGATGAATTACTGAATGTTTGTCAATCACATTATCTGACGATTATTTTGAATTTAGTTTGATATTCTATTATAAAATGGCTTTTCTAATTGATATTTATTTTGCTAAGCTAAATTAAATTTCACATAATTTATAGAAAATTTAACTACAGCAAGACCGATTTTATAACATAGAGAAATAACTCCTTACTTTGATAAAGGTTGGTTTTTTTTGGGAAGTTGATTTTCCCATTCCACATTTTAACGATATATATTAAAAAGGAAAAAAACATGCATCAACACAACTTCAATTTATCTGATCATTTTAAATTGGGCATTTTTGCCTCTAATTGTTCTGGAGGTTTAACACCTTCAACTCTAGATGATGGCTGGGATGCCAGCTGGAGCCAAAATTTAGAATTAGCGCAAATGGCCGATGATGCTGGAATTGATTTCATGTTATCCGCGGCACGTTTTATTGGTCATGGTGGCAAAAAGGATTTTCATGGAACAGTATTAGAGACCGTGACATGGACATCTGCATTATTGGCAAAAACTAAAAATATTCAGATCTTCGCTACTTTGCATACCGTGCTGAATCATCCAATTGTGGTCGCAAAACAAATCGCAACTATGGCCCAAGTCAGTGATAATCGTGTCGGTTTAAATATCGTCGCAGGGTGGAATAAGCCTGAATACGACGCGATGGGTTTACAATTGCCTGATGATCATGAGACACGATACGGTTATGCACAAGAATGGTATGAATTAATTAAAAAAACATGGCAAAGCACTGAGCCATTCAACTGGGACGGTAAATTTTTTCAAACGCAAGGCACTTATGGAAAACCAGCTCCTCAAGTTTTTCCACCCATTTTTAATGCCGCTGGTTCAAAAGAAGGACGTGAGTTCGCCATTAAAAATTCAGATTTTTTATTTACGCCCGCTGCCGATCTAGCGCGTTCAATGACAGAAATTAAAGAACTTAAAGATGAAGCCGAAACATTAGGTCGGAAAATTAAAGTCCTGACCTTTGCCCATGTGATTTGCCGCGCTACTGAAGAAGAAGCCAAAGCTGAGTGGGATCGGCAATTAAATAATGCTGATCACGGTGCGATAGAGCAATTGATGGATACCTTATTTTCGTTTTGCAAATCTTTTCCAGCTGATTTACGTGAACAATTACGCCAACGTATTGCCGTAGGTCATGGTGGTTTTCCGTTGGTTGGGACGCCTGAACAAGTGGCAGAAGGGCTGATACTGTTAGGTGAAACAGGTTTTTCAGGTAGCACCTTGTCTTTTCTCAACTACACCCAAGAATTTCCATATTTCAGGGATCATGTTTTACCGATTTTAAAGGACAGAGGCTTACTGAAAGCTTAGGCTTATGGAGTTTGAGATGATCTTTTGATGTATCAAAGATTATCTCAATTTGTTGCGAGTCCTTTATTTATATGAAAAAAATGATGAATTTTGAGTAAGCATCTTTACTTTTTGTGCTATAAAATTAGCTCAATAATTAAACTTGAGAATAACAAATGTCTGAACAGAAATATCATTGGTACTTAATTGCTTATACATTTAATGATAAGAGTAATAATGGCAATACCAGAAATTTTAGTATTCAGCTACCGCTAGAAACATTCTTGCCACCAGTTTCTAAATCTAAATTGAATGAATTAAGCGTCATTGGCGCCGAGTGGATCCAAAAGAATGATCCTACGGCTCAGCCAGAGAATTTATTTGCGATCTCAATTTGCTATTTAGGTGAAATGGCTCAATCACAATTTAATGCTTAGGTTAGATGTAAAAGAAGGCCCTTCAGGGCTTTCTTTTTATAATTAAAACAAACTTTTAAGTTCTTAAAAGGGTAAAAGATGAGTGACTATATCAGTATCAATAAGCATGCTTGGAATTTAAAAACAAATGCGCATATCAAGAGCGATTTTTATAACAATATTTCCTTTCTAAGAGGAAGAAACACGCTAAACCCAATAGAACTGGGTATTTTAGGAGATATTTCAGGAAAATCCATACTACACCTACAATGTCATTTCGGACAAGATTCTATGTCTTTGGCTCAACTTGGAGCTAATGTTACAGCTATAGATTTTTCAGAAGAAGCCATTAAAAAAGCTAAAGAGTTTAACGATGAACTGGGTTTAAATGTCGACTTTATTTGCTCTAATATTTATGAACTACCCAATATTTTAGACAAAAAATATGATTACGTATTTACGAGTTATGGCGTTATAGGATGGTTAGAAAATTTAGATTTATGGGCTAAGGTGATATCCAATTTCTTAAAAATTGGAGGTAAATTTTTAATTGTTGAATTTCATCCAATCATATGGATGTTTGATGATCAAATTAAAAATATAACATATAGCTACTTCAAAAACGACCCTATAAGTGAAACATCTACTGGCTCTTATGCAGATAAATCAGCAGAAATAGACTATCAAGCAATCACTTGGAATCATAGCCTGAGTGAAATATTTACAAGTTTAATCAATCATGGAATAAATGTTCTGGAATTCAAAGAATATGATTACTCATTCTATAATTGTTTTGCCAATATGACGAAAGAGAATGAAAAATACAGGATTGAGCATTTTGGCAAAAAATTACCATTAATGTTCTCAATATTGGGTGAAAAGAACCAATAAATTTATTAAATATTAATAACTTGTTTTTTGAAACTCTTTAATTTTTTGGATGTTATATGAAAAAAGTGATGAATTTTGAGTAAGCCTCTTTACTTTTTATGCTATAAAGTTAGCTCAATAATTAAACTTGAGAATAACAAATGTCTGAACAGAAATATTATTGGTATTCATTTTCTATTTAGGTGGATTGACTCAATTACAATTTAATGCTTAAGAAAGCAGATGTTGTAAGTCCCTAATTTAATAAAATGCCAGTTTTAGAGATTGCTGTTTTATTTGGAATAAATAAAAACTATGAGGCAAGTTCGTTAGTAAAGAAAGATTTTTTAAGGTTAATTCACCCAATTTAAAAATACTTGATAAATAAAGGTGAGATTAGCAATATTGATTTGAACAATAGAGCCTAGATAGGTTTTACATTAATCAATATATTCAATAAGTTGCTGTGGAATTCAATGGATGTGACTTAGGTTGTATCGGTGTATATTTCAAAAAAAAGCAGAAGAAAATTTTTTAGTTGGCCTAGGAGTAAAAATATTCCATCCACTTTAAATATTATAAGTAATCAATTTTATACGGAACTGGTCACTGACCGCTCTAAATTACAGAATATCTACCCAACAGGAGTAAAAGATATCTGTGGAAAAATTATCTAGGTATAAACACTTAATCCATATCATCTAAACTTTAAAAATGTTACATTTCCTTAAAAATTATCGTGTTTTTTAGGACAAATTAGATGAATGCAAAATTCAAAAATTTAATGATATTAATTCTATTTATGGCTCAGTCGACTTATGGTAAAGAAGAATTGACTAAAGATGAGTTTTTTATGAAATCAGAATTAATAAAATTAGCTTTTAGTTGTTCAGAATTAAACAATATTGCAAAAAATGATAATAATGCAAAAAGGTTAGGTGTAATAGCTATGGCTCACGGATTTGAAATTTCTAAATTTACAATTAAAGAATTAAAAAAAGATAAAAAAGTTGATCAATTTTTAATGGATTTGAATACACACTATAAAATCAACAATGATGTGTATGCTGGTTTTTTGCTTGGTAAACAACAAAATGAGATAGAAAATAAAACCAATCAATTAGTGAATGACTTGAGCGAAAATAATTATGATAAAAGAGAAAGTGTAGCTAAGCAGTTGATTATTCATAAACAATGTAATTTACTATAATAAATTCAAAAGATTTTTCACTCAATTTAAAATTTGGCTCTTTATATAAATGACTGATATAGAAATAGAAACACATCCATTGCAACCTTTTTTACCTGTGACTGCAAAGCTACTAATGTTGGGCAGTTTTCCGCCGCCGCAAACTCGCTGGAAGATGGATTTTTACTATCCGAACTATCAAAATGATATGTGGCGAATCTTTGGTCTGATCTTTTTTAATGATAAAGATCACTTTTTAGATTTGCCCAATAAAAACTTTAAAGAGCAACTGATTCGTGAGTTCTTAACTCAAATTGGTGTAGGAATTTTTGACACAGCCTATCAAGTGAAACGTTTGCAAGGTAATGCTTCTGATAAATTTTTAGAAATTGTCACGCCTACAGATTTATCCAAATTACTGGAACAAATTCCAATGTGCCATACCATCATGACTACAGGCGATAAAGCAACAGATACGCTGATGTTACACTTTCCAGAGCAAGCTAGTAAGCCTATGATTGGACAGTCGGTGCAGGTAAATTATGCTGATCGAGAGCTGAATTTATACCGATTACCGTCATCATCGCGAGCCTATCCATTAGCACTGGAAAAGAAAGCTGAAGCCTATAAGCAATTTTTTGAACAAATTGGCTTGGTATAAATATAAATAAGGGGGAAATAAATGCAGGATGTCGCAAGCCCAATTGATTTAAGAAATTTCGCTGATGCTTTGGAATGGCAAGAAACGGCGAATATAAAAAGGCCGTGGCGCAAGGACTTCTTTGAGTATTATGCCAATCTCATTAGACAGCATGTTTCTGAACAATATCAGGTACTAGAACTTGGTTCTGGGCCTGGTTTTTTAGCCCAACATTTGCTCTCACAGCTTACTAACATTGAATATACTGCTTTTGATTTTTCAGAAGCGATGCATCAACTAGCACAAGAAAAGCTCAATACTGTTGAAAGAGCACAGGCAACCTATATTATTGGAAGCTTTAAAGCTGCTGATTGGCAGAATACATTCTCTCAGAAGTATGATTTGATTATTATCCATCAAGCATTACATGAGCTTCGACATAAATGCTATGCAACCGATTTTCATAAAATCGTAAAAACCCTATTAAAACCTCAAGGCTATTATTTAGTGTGTGATCATTTGTGTGCAGCACATGCGATGCAAAATGATCAGCTTTATATGACCAAACAAGAGCATTTGGATGCACTTGAACAGGCATCTTTTACACAGATTAAGATGCCGTTAGAGATAGAAGGGCTGTGTTTGTTTGAAATGACTTTGGGTTAAGTTAAATGTGCCATCATCCGAGGATATTTAACCCATCTAAACGTATTGATTTTGAATTCTCTTACATGAGTAAATTCAGACCAAATCAATTGACTTCCTTTTGTCGATTGTAGCGGTTTAGTCCGCCGATCAACGGCAAGCTTTTCCTGTTCCGTGGCTGGACGTAAATCACCAATTTCGACATATAAGCGTATGCCAAAATGATGATCAAAATGACCTTTGATGAAGGACTTTAACCAGAACCACCTATTGGTATTAATCGCTTGAATACAAGCTTGGGTGTTTTGAATAAGGTTCTCACTTAGCTTTTCAGTATATGTATCAAAGAAATAAGCGGTTTGGTTGTCATTTAAAAAGATTGTGCCTATAGGGGTGATGGTCGGCTGCCCTGAAGGATCTACTGTTGCAATAGACGCATGTAAAGATGACTTGTGTGCAACAGCAAATACTTGCTGAATATTTTTTCCAATCTTTTTCCGAAATCATATGGTTATCTTTTATGTTAATTATAATCGTAACTTAGCACAAAATAATTAAAAAAATATCGCTCTTTAGAATGAAAAAAGAGGTCAATTCAGCAAATTAAATCTTATTGAATGGATGATTTACATCATCCATTCAACGGGAAAATAAGACACAAAGTGCATGGTAAAACGTTGGAATCTGGTACTTTCAGGATCGTGATGGTGCTCAATAACCTCACCATTTTCTTTATGTTCATACCACACAATATTGCCGTTTTGATCTAATTTGAGCTGATAAGCCACTTGTAATAAATGCTGATCCAGCATGGCGGTGATTTGGTCTTGTAAATGATCAGATTCCACTACTAAACCAACTTCAGTGTTTAAATGGGCAGAGCGTGGGTCAAAGTTAAACGAACCAATAAAAACTTTTCCATCAACATCAAAAAATTTGGCATGCAAACTTGAACGGTTCTTACCTTTTACAGGAATCACGCTCCCTGTCGCAATTTCATACCAAGTCCGTTTTTTACGTTCAATATTCGGTTTAAACTCATACAGTTGTACGCCATTTTGTAAAAGTGGTTTACGGTATTGGCTGTAAAAAGAATGCACCACGGCGACATCATTGGCCACCAAGCTATTGGTCAATACACGGACTTGGATACCATCTTTGGAGAGCTGATTGAGGTAGGTGGTTCCTTGTTTTGTAGGAACAAAATAAGCCGAGACTAATTCCATATGTTGTGCTGGTTTACCCATAATGTTCAGAACTTGAGCATATAAAAGCTCCTGATCTTTGGCTTGTCCTAAGGCCTTATTCGGATGATCTGCGACAAAATGTGCTTTTGCCCATTGGATTGGATAATTTTGTAGACGTAATTTTAAATAATCTTGAGCGGCTTCGAGTTTATCTTCGGTGGGTGTATCCACTTGATCTAAGGCTTTATAAGTATTTCTTAAACTTTCCAGTTGTTGAGGCGTACCAGAACCCATTAATTGTTGTGTTGAATAGCTGAGTTTATCTGACCAGAATTCATCGAAGACCTGTTCTGTTCGATCAACGGCTTTACCGTAGAACAAAATATCCATGTCGCTAAACTGAAACTGGTCACTAGCCTCAAAATATTCACTACTGATATTGCGCCCACCCGTTACTGCGATTGAATGATCGGCAATAGTGAGCTTATTGTGCATACGATGATTAATCTGTTTCAGTCTAAATACATAATCAATAAAACGTAAGTGCCTAAACTTATAAGGATTGAAAATACGGATTTCAAAATTTGGATGCTGGGCGAGGGCTTTTAAGGTTTTATCTAGTTTTATGCCATTCTGATCATCAATCAATAAACGGACTTTTACTCCGCGATCAGCTGCTTTGAGCAACTCATGCAGCATCATGTTGCCAATGGCATCGTCATTCCAAATATAATATTGTAAATCCAATTGATGCTTGGCATTTCGAATTAAATGAATACGGGAAGCAATACTTAAAAAGGCATCATCCAATGCTAAAAATGCAGTTAAACCTTTTTCAATATTAAGATCGGCTTGTGGATCATTCATCCACTTTGTTTTCGTATGCAAGGAGTTACTCCGATCATGGTTCTGATTGGGTGGCAAAGAACAGCCACCAATTCCTAACATGATAACAAGTGTCATTATCTTAAAATGGTATGAATTGTTTATCATTTTATTGATCAAGCGTGTGGATCCAACAGTAATGTATAGATGATTGATTTTCTTATATATCTAAATGCCGTTTTGTTCCAAGGGTGAAATGTAATTATAAAGATAATCAATGGGTTATCATTTCAATAATCTAATTTTCTATGTAAATACACTCCAATGGACACAGCCTTAATAGAATCTAGATCAACAAATATTGAGCTTAAGTACTATACTGGTGTATAGTATATTTTTAGATTTAATGTGGTCAACATTATGCCTAAACAGTTAGAGGATAAAAAAAAGATTCTCACGCGTGTAAGACGAATTCAAGGTCAGGTTCAGAGTGTGGAACGTGCATTGGAAAATGACACAGAATGTGCTGATATTTTGCAGCAAATCTGTGCAGTTCGTGGAGCATTAAATGGTTTGATGACGGAACTTCTCGAAATTCACCTCAAAGATACCTTAGTTGTTGGTGAATCGTCCGAGTTGCAACGCAGTCAAGAGCTCATTCAAGTCAGTAAAATTCTTAAATCTTATTTAAAGTAAAATTCAGGAGTGTCATTGTGATTAAATCTCGTGCAGCCGTTGCCTTTGCCGCAGGCGAACCATTACAAATCGTAGAGCTTGATGTTGAACCACCTAAAGCGGGTGAAGTCCTGATTAAAATTACCCATACAGGAGTGTGCCATACCGATGCCTTCACTTTATCAGGTGATGATCCAGAAGGTGTTTTCCCAGCAGTGTTGGGTCATGAAGGTGCTGGAGTAGTGGTGCAAGTTGGTGAAGGTGTGACCAGTGTTGCAGTCGGTGACCATGTGATTCCGTTGTATACCGCTGAATGTAAGGAATGTTTGTTCTGTAAATCGGGAAAAACCAATTTATGCGTTGCTGTTCGTGCAACTCAAGGTAAAGGTGTGATGCCAGATGGCACAACACGTTTTTCTTATAATGGACAACCGATTTATCACTATATGGGTTGTTCAACCTTTAGTGAATATACCGTCGTTGCAGAAGTGTCTTTGGCAAAAATTAATCCAGAAGCCAACCATGAACAAGTGTGTTTACTCGGTTGTGGTGTAACCACAGGGATTGGTGCGGTACATAACACGGCGAAGGTACAAGAGGGCGATAGCGTTGCTGTGTTTGGTTTGGGGGGTATTGGTCTTGCTGTAGTACAAGGTGCACGTCAGGCCAAAGCTGGACGTATTATTGTAGTAGATACCAATCCAGATAAATTTGAACTGGCAAAGCAGTTTGGTGCAACTGACTTCTTAAATCCAAAAGATTATGATCAGCCAATTCAACAAGTGATTGTTGAAATGACAGGTTGGGGCGTTGACCATTCTTTTGAATGTATCGGCAATACCAATGTGATGCGTTCAGCTTTGGAATGCGCACATCGCGGTTGGGGACAATCGGTGATTATTGGGGTTGCAGGTGCAGGTCAGGAAATTTCAACACGTCCATTCCAGTTGGTGACAGGACGTAAATGGATGGGAACTGCTTTCGGTGGGGTAAAAGGCCGTAGCCAATTACCGAAAATGGTAGAAGATGCAATGAAAGGTGAAATTGAGTTGGCACCATTTGTAACGCATACCATGCCGTTGGACGATATTAATCATGCCTTTGACCTAATGCATGAAGGTAAGTCGATTCGTACCGTGATTCACTTCTAATTTAAAAATGATAGGATTTGATGGTGTGAAATACATCATCAAATCTTGGGTAATATGCAATGTCAAAAGCACAATTAAAGCTACATGTGCGAATCTTATCTGATGAGCAGATTGCTTTTGGTCCAGGTAAAGCTGAGCTACTTGAAGCAATCCATCGTACAGGATCAATATCCCAAGCCGCGAAATCTATGGATATGAGTTATCGCCGTGCATGGCAATTGGTGGATACCATGAATCAATGCTTTCATTCCAATCTGGTCGATACCCAAACAGGCGGAACGCATGGTGGTGGTGCAGTGCTAACCGAATTGGGGCAAGTGGTGCTCAAGAAGTTTAGAGCCATGGAGCAGCAAGCAATTCAGGCTGTCGCAACTGAGTTTGAAGATCTAGCTAACTATCTAAAAGTAAATAAATAATCTTATAAATATAAATAATTTAAATAGTATTTCATGGTCTTTGTTTTGATCCTTTCTCTCTCAATAAAAATTTGCTGAGTTATAGCGCATAGGTATTTTTGTCGAATCTTTTTAGCACCATCATTAACCATTCAAACGAACTAGTATTTTAGTTTTTTACTAAGTTATTGATTTATATATTAAAAATACTTTTGGCACGCTTTCTGCTTTTATCTATTCAAACTTGTATACAAGATAGGATTCATAAAGTGAGCGAAATAAAAACTTTAGGCTGGACAATTTCTGAATGGCAAACAGCGTATTTAAAGCAAGAAATTCAACTCGATATTTTGCAGGAGTTAGTTTCAGCACTTGATCCTAAGGACGTTGCTTGGATTTCTCTTGCGAGTGCAGATTTAGTTGAGCAACAAATTCAATCTTTAAAGCAATTGACTCAAGATGCGGAAAATCTGCAAAAACAATTTCCTCTCTATGGTGTGCCGTTTGCAGTCAAAGACAATATTGATGTCGCTGGTTTTGTTACCACGGCAGCATGCAAGGCATTGAATCGTGTTGCAACACAAGATGCTGAAACGGTTCGATTACTTAAACAAGCAGGAGCGATTGTCGTTGGCAAAACCAATCTTGATCAATTTGCCACAGGCTTAGTTGGCACACGTTCGCCATTTGGGGCTGTACCGAATAGTTTTAAACCTGAATATGTCAGTGGTGGTTCAAGTTCAGGTTCTGCCAGTGTGGTAGCAAGAGGTTTAGTTCCATTTTCTTTAGGAACAGATACCGCTGGGTCAGGACGTGTGCCAGCAGCATTTAATAATATTGTCGGTTTAAAGCCAACCAAAGGGCGCTTTTCTAATCGTGGTTTATTACCTGCAGTAAAAAGTATTGATTGTATTTCAATCTTTGCTCTCACAGTGACTGATGCTGAATTGGTGGCTGCTCAAGTCGAAGCTTATGACACTTTAGATAGCTATTCACGTCAGCATCCTAAAAACGTACCTGCACGTTTTTCCAGCAAATTGAAATTTGCCATTCCGAATAAATTGAACTTCTTTGGTGACGAGCAAGCAGAAAAAGCCTTTCAACACACCATTCAATTACTGGAAAGCTTAAATGCTGAAATTACTCAAATTGATTTTTCTGCTTTTGAGCAACTTGCAGCACAACTTTATCAAGGCCCTTGGGTGGCAGAACGCACTGCAGCGGCTGCCGATCTCCTCAAAACCAATGCTGCTGATTTTGATCCGACCGTTTTAGAAATTATTCAACAAGGTGAAAAATATTCAGCAGTGGATGCCTACAATGCTGAATATTTAAAACAGGATTTGACTCGAAAAATCCAAGCTAGCTTGGCTGAGTTTGATGCCTTGATCGTGCCAACTTCACCAACGATTTATACCATTGAACAAATACAACAGCACCCGATTGAATACAACGCGCATTTCGGCACGTATACCAATTTCACCAACCTCGCTGATTTAAGTGCCTTGGCATTACCTGCAGGCTTTAGAGCTGACAACTTACCTTTTGGTATCACCTTAATTGCACCTGCTTGGCATGATGCAGCCTTGGTGCATTTCGGCAAAGCATGGCAGAACTATTTAGCACTGAAACTCGGTGCTTTAGATAAGACATTAGCTGTAGCAAGTGCACCGACTTTGCTGTCTCCTCACCATATTCGTGTTGCGGTTGTAGGGGCACATCTAACGGGAATGCCACTGAATTTCCAACTCACCACGCGTGGTGCCGTGCATGTCGAAACCACCAAAACCTCTCAGGATTATGCGCTGTATGCCTTGAATGGCACGGTTCCGCCAAAACCAGGTTTGGCTCGTCAGCAAGATGGACAAAGCATCATTGTCGAGCTTTGGGATGTACCAACAGCACGCTTCGGTGAGTTTGTAGCAGAAATTCCAACCCCATTGGGTATGGGCAATGTCGAACTTGAAGATGGCCGTTGGGTTAAAGGTTTTATTTGTGAACCCTATGGCTTAGGCGATGCGGAGAATATCAGCCATTTTGGCGGTTGGAGAGCGTATATCCAACATCGCAATAACCAAGTAGCAAATGCAGCCAATTAATTTTTAGGGGGAAATCATCATGTTTAAGACCGTACTTATTGCAAACCGTGGTGAAATTGCTGTTAGAGCAATTCGAACGCTGAAAAAATTAGGCATTACCAGTGTCGCGGTTTATTCGGACAGCGACCGTTATGCACAGCATGTACAGGATGCAGATGTCGCAATTGCACTAGATGGTTTAAAACCAGCTGATACTTATTTGAGTATCGAAAAACTGATTCAAGCCGCTAAACAGACTGGGGCAGAAGCAATTTTTCCGGGCTATGGTTTTCTGTCTGAGAGTGCAGATTTCTCTCGTGCTTGTGAAGAAAATAACATTGCCTTTATGGGGCCAACTGCAGAACAGATTCTAGAATTTGGTCTAAAACACCGTGCACGTGAACTTGCCGCAGCGGCGCATGTACCAATGACTCCTGGTACAGGCTTGTTGGACAGTTTGGAGGAAGCATTGACTGCGGCTGAGCGGATTGGTTATCCAATCATGCTCAAAAGCACTGCGGGTGGCGGTGGTATTGGCCTGACCCGTTGCGACACCCCACAAGCACTAGCAGATGCGTATGAAAGCGTGAAACGCCTAGGTGAGCAGTTCTTTAAAGACGCAGGTGTTTTTATTGAATGCTTTATTGATAAAGCACGTCATGTCGAAGTACAGATTTTTGGGGATGGTAAAGGTCAAGTAGTTGCGTTTGGTGAGCGTGATTGTTCATTGCAACGTCGTAACCAAAAAGTGGTTGAAGAAACACCTGCGGCGAACTTACCTGAAGCAACCCGTAAAAAGTTACATCAAGCTGCAGTAGAACTGGGGCGCTCTGTGAATTATCGCAGTGCAGGAACGGTTGAGTTTATTTATGATGCCAAGCGGGATGAGTTTTATTTCCTTGAAGTGAATACTCGTTTACAGGTGGAGCATCCAGTAACGGAAATGGTGACAGGTCTTGACCTGATCGAGTGTATGCTCAAAGTCGCGGCTGGCGATGCATTGGATTGGGAGTATCTCAGCAATATCCAACCGCAAGGGGCTGCAATTGAAGTCCGAGTCTATGCTGAAGATCCTGTTAAAAATTTCCAGCCAAGTCCGGGTGTGCTTACAGAAGTCTCATTTCCAGAAGGTATTCGTGTTGATACTTGGGTGAAAACAGGCACCGAAATTTCCCAGTATTTTGATCCAATGATTGCCAAGATTATTGTGCATGCGGAAGATCGAGCTACTGCGATTGAAAAACTAAAAGTGGTTTTAGCTGAAACACGTTTAAATGGCATCAGCACCAACTTGGACTATGCACGTGCGATTGTTTCTGACCAACGATTTGAATCCATGCAAATCTGGACACGTATGCTGGATGATTTTGACTATTCACCAAAAGTCATTGAAGTGATCCAAGCAGGTACACTCAGTTCAATTCAAGACTATCCAGGGCGTACAGGCTATTGGGATATTGGTGTACCGCCATCAGGTCCTATGGATGATTATGCATTCCAACTGGCTAATCGCATTGTGGGTAATGATGCAAAAGCAGCTGGGTTTGAATTTACCTTGGTGGGGCCAAGCTTAAAGTTCCATGCTGATACCACCATTGCACTCACAGGCGCGAGCTGTACTGCTGTGCTAGATGATCAACTTATTGCTTTTTGGCAACCGATTAAGGTCAAAGCAGGTCAAACTTTAAAAATAGGTCAAGTGGCTTCCGGCTGCCGTACTTACTTAGCCGTGCGTGATGGACTGGATGTACCCCTATATTTGGGTAGCCGATCAACCTTTGCATTAGGTAATTTTGGTGGTCATGCAGGACGGACTTTACGTGTTGGCGACATGATCAAAATGGTTGATGCAGAACTTGCCAGTGCGGAATTACCGCTGGCAACGGAGACACCACAAGCCTTATCCAAAGATCTCATTCCAGAATACAGCAATGAATGGGAAATCGCAGTGCTGTATGGACCGCACGGCGCACCTGATTTCTTTAAACCTGAATATGTGGAAGAATTCTTTGCCTCTGAGTGGACGGTTCACTTTAACTCAAACCGTTTAGGGGTCAGACTTTCAGGTCCGACACCGAGCTGGGCAAGAGAGAATGGCGGTGAAGCCGGTCTACATCCATCCAATGTGCATGACTGTGAATATGCCATTGGTGCGATCAACTTTACCGGTGATTTCCCTGTGATTTTGGCAAAAGATGGTCCTAGTCTTGGTGGATTTGTTTGTCCTGTGACCATTGCCAAAGCCGAGTTATGGAAAGTAGGCCAACTGAAAGCCGATGACAAAATCCGTTTTTATCCTATCACGGCGGAACAAGCCAATGCGTTAGAGCGTAAGCAAATCGATAATATTCAGAACTTTGCAGATGCCACCAAAGTCGTTGAAACCATTGAACCTGTTCAAGACGTGTTTACCACCATTTTGGCTCAACGTGAACCAACTGATTTATCACCAAAAACTGTGTATCGCCAAGCAGGTGATAGCTATATCTTACTCGAATATGGTGAAAATGTTTTAGATTTGGCGCTTCGTCTGCGTGTGCATCAACTGATTCAAATGATCCGTGATGCCAATCTTGCAGGTGTTTTGGAACTGTCACCGGGCGTACGTTCACTACAAATCAAATATGATGGTCTGGTGATTCCTCAAGCTGAGCTCATTCATCAATTGCTTAAACTTGAAGATGAAATGGGCGATTTAAGCCAGCTTAAGATTCCATCGCGTATTGTACATTTGCCAATGGCGTTTGAGGACAGTGCGACTTTAGGTGCAGTGGAGCGTTATCAGGAAAGTGTGTGTGCTAAAGCGCCGTGGTTGCCGAATAATGTTGATTTTATCCAACGAATTAATGGGCTTGCACATCGAGATGAAGTCAAAGACATTATTTTCGACGCCAATTATTTAGTACTCGGTTTGGGCGATGTCTATCTAACAGCGCCATGTGCGGTGCCGATTGATCCACGTCACCGTTTACTCAGCTCTAAGTACAATCCTGCACGTACTTTTACTGCGGAAGGTACTGTTGGTATTGGTGGGATGTACATGTGTATTTATGGTATGGATTCACCGGGTGGTTATCAGCTGATTGGGCGAACGTTGCCGATCTGGAACAAGTTTAAAAAGAACAAGCAATTTGGTGATAAACAATGGTTCTTGCAATTCTTTGACCAGATTAAATATTTCCCTGTGACTGAAGCTGAACTGAATGAGTGGCGCGCAGATTTTGAAAATGGTCGCGCTCAAATTCAGATTGAAGAAACTGAGTTTGACTATGCCGACTATGTGCAGTTCTTAGACAAAGAGGCTGAAAGTATTGCTGCATTTAAGGAGAAGCAACAACAGGCCTTTAGTACTGAGGTGAGTCGCTGGAAAGAGGAATTTGCTGCACAACCTGAACAGCATGTAGAACAAGCCAATCAGGTCGATTACAGCCATCTTTCTTCTTTAAATGCATCAATGACAGGTAATATCTGGAAGATCTTTGTGGAACATGGTCAAGAGATTAAAAAAGGTGAAACTGTTGCTATTATTGAAGCCATGAAAATGGAGTTACCTGTCTATGCGGAAGAGGATGGTATTGTTAAGGCCATTATTTGTAGAGCAGGGCAAACCGTACACAGTGGTGAACCATTGGTCTATATGGAATAAGCTTGAATGAAAGAAGCGAACATCAACATAAAAAGTACAACTAAAGGCTCAGACAATTTGTCTGAGCTGGTTTACCAACGCATCAAGAATGATATTTTTGATTTCAAATTGATGCCAGGTGAACGCTTTACTGAGTCAGAAGTTGCCAAAGCCTATGATGTGAGTCGGACCCCAATCCGACAAGCCTTGTATCGCTTGCAACAAGAGGGCTATGTTGATGTGAGTTTTCGGAGCGGTTGGCAGATTCGACCGCTCAATTTTCGTTACTATGAAGAGCTATACGATGTGCGTATTGTTCTAGAAAAAGATTCAATTCGGAAACTCTGTCAGATTGACCACCACAATTCGGTTGAGCTGTCGGTGTTAAAAGACCTCTGGTTAATACAACCTTCTGAGTATTTAAAAGACATTAAACAACTTTCTCAGCAAGATGAGGATTTTCATTGTGCTTTGGTCCGAGCTTCAGGTAATAATGAAATGGCGCGGATTCATCGAGACTTAAGTGAGCGTATTCGGATTATTCGCCGTTTGGATTTTTCTAAAGATTATCGGATTGACGCAACTTATCAAGAACATCAAAAAATCTTGGGTTTTATTTTCGATCGACACACTGAACAAGCGATCAATGCGATTGAAGCGCATATTATGCAAAGTCGTGATGAAGTGAAAAAGATTACCTTACAGATGTTGGATTCGAGTCAGTTTTATTAGATTGACGGTGTTAGTATTTATACGATAAATCTAAACTAAATTATCGAATAACATAAATAAGGTGTTAACAATGTCGGAATCAATTTGGTCTGAGCAGGGCGATCAAGAAATATTAGCTGTAGAGCTTAATATATATAAATTTTGTGAAGAACAAAAATTGGAACTTTTCGAGTTTTATGAGGAGGGCTTAGGAAAAGTTCTAGCAACTCATATCTATGAAGAAAAAGGATTTCCTGTAGTTTTTACAAAATATCTAGATGCACCTTTTTCTTGTGTTAATGTAGCTATTGATGCCTCTTGCAATAATGTAAAAGAATGGGAAGACCGTTTAATTAATAAATATTTTAAGAACTACCAAATATATTTTAAATTATCTGAAAGCTAGGAGACGGTCAAATAATCATGGTTTTGAGGGAGAAGACTGGGGAGCATCAGGTGTATGGAAAGAGTGCCTGAACTTGGAGATTATTTTAGTGAGATAAAGCTAGGCTTCACAAAACTCTCTTTTCCATGCCTAATTCTGCATAAAACTAACAGTTTTTATCTGTTTGCTATTTAATAATAAAAATCACATTTCAAATCATCAGACGACACATGATGAATGACCAAACACTGATCAATTTATTTCTAAAACTGGTACATAAAGAAGGTTTTTTTGCTACCTCGATTGATGGCATTACCTTGATGCGTGTTGACCACAACACACCACCGATTGCAGTATTACAAGAACCAACCCTCGTGTTTGTATTGCAAGGGCAAAAACGTGGCTATATCGGCACAGAGACTTATTCATTCAAGCAAAGCGAATGTTTAATTGTCTCAGTTTCCATGCCCTTTGATTGTGACACTATTGCCAGTCCAGAAGCACCAATGATTGCGATCAGCATGAAGTTAGAGGCAGATACTGTAAATGAGCTACTGGCTAAAACCTATTTTGAAAATTACCAGTTTAAGCCACTCACCACAGGAATGAGTGTGATCCGGTATGATCAAACGATATCGAATGTTCTTATCCGTTTATTAAATACATTGACGTCTGAACAGGATGTATTGATCTTGGGGGATCAAATTAAAAGGGAATTGCTTTATCGCGTTATTCAACATTCAGGTGCGGATGCCTTAACAGGCTTGGTCGCTCAGGGCAATCTCAGACCGATTTATAAAATTTGTGAATATATTCAACATCATTTTACCGAAAAATTAACAGTTGAGATGCTCGCAGAACAGGCCAATATGAGTACTTCTGCATTTCATAAGGCCTTTAAACAAGTCACACAATATTCACCATTGCAATATTTGAAAGTGGTTCGGTTGCATAAGGCAAAACAATTGTTGCAAAACGCAGACCAAAGTGTGGCTCAAGCGGCTTATGCTGTTGGATATCAGAGCTCTTCTCAATTTAGCCGAGAATTCAAAAAGCAATTTGGTTTTCCTCCAAAACATGCCGATACTAATACTCAAATGGAGTCATGATTAAATGAATCAAAATAGCGTAGAACAAATGAAATATATCGAAATTACACAAGCGGGCGGTCCAGAAGTATTACAAGTGACTCAAGGACCTCGACCAGAGATTAAAGCAGATGAAGTGCTCATTGAAGTCTACGCAACAGGAATCAACCGACCTGACATTCTACAGCGTCAAGGATTATACCCAATGCCTAAAGGGGTCACTCCCATCCCTGGGCTAGAGGTTTCAGGTGTAATTAGTCAAGTGGGTGATGACGTCACAAAGTTCAAGGTCGGTGATAAGGTCTGTGCACTGACGAATGGTGGTGGCTATGCAGAATACTGTGCGGTACCAGCCAACCAAACCTTAAAAATCCCAAAGAATCTGAGTTTTGTCGAAGCGGCTGCTATCCCTGAAACCTATTTTACCGTTTGGGCAAATTTATTTCAGATTGGACAGTTGAAAAAGAATGAAACCGTACTGATCCATGGTGGAGCCAGTGGTATTGGTTCCACAGCAATCAGCTTATGTCATGCAATGGGTATTAAGAACTTCTCCACTGTTGGGAGTGGTGACAAAGTTGAAAAATTAGCTTCAGTATCACAGGTAATTAACTACAAAACACAGGATTTTGAAAAAGAAGTTTTGGCCCAAACCGATGGTCAAGGTGTAGATGTGATTTTGGATATTATTGGTGCCGCTTACTTTAATCAAAACCTGAGATTATTAAAGCGTGATGGTCGATTGGTGATTATCGGTTTTATGGGTGGCAGAAAAGTCGATGGCTTTGATATACAAGAATTGATGTTAAAACGGGCAGTTGTCACAGGTTCGACAATGCGTGCCAGAACCAATGTTGAGAAAGCCCAAATTACCCAAGAACTTGAGCAGTTTGTCTGGCCTTTAATTGAAGCGGATCAATGCAAGCCAATGATCTATAAAACTTTTGCATTTGATGAAGTAGCTCAGGCACATCAATGTCTGGAAAGCAGCCAACATACGGGCAAAGTGGTACTCGAAATTAAGTCTGAATTTGCCTAATTGTGTTCAATCCATGCCTGTTCATACTCAAAACTTGAGTGTGGCAGGTGACTCAAGCAGTATGCATATAAACATAACGACCTGATGAGGAATCTCAAAATGACAACAAATCCTGATGATCGCAACCCAAGTCCAGACCATGCAGAAGACAATGCTTTTTTCCCATCGCCATATTCGCTGAGCCAATACACCTCGGCAAAAACAGATTACGATGGCACGACTTACCCAAATCCATACCAAGGCGACAAACGGATTTTAATGATTGCAACAGATGAACGTTATATCTTGATGCAAAACGAAAAATTCTTTTCTACGGGAAATCATCCAGTTGAAATGTTATTGCCAATGTTCCACTTGGATAATGCAGGTTTTGCCTTTGATGTGGCAACACTTTCGGGCAATCCAGTTAAATTGGAAATGTGGGCAATGCCGAATGAAGAACAAGTGGTCTTAGATACGTATAAAAAATATGAAAAGCAACTCAAAGCACCGTTGAAGTTAGCAGATATTCTGGAACAAGCTTTAAGTACAGATTCACCTTATGCGGGTATCTTTATTCCGGGTGGACATGGTGTTCTTGCTAAGATTCCAGAAAGTAAAGAAGTCAAACAGCTATTAAAGTGGGCCATTAAAAATGATAAATATGTGATTACGTTATGTCATGGGCCAGCCTCATTGCTTGCAGCAGCTGTAGATGAAGATCCGCAGAATTATATTTTTAAGGACTACAAGATTTGTGTGTTCCCTGATTCCCTAGACAAAGGTGCAAATATTGATATCGGCTATATGCCAGGACAATTGCCTTGGTTAGTGGGGGAAAATCTTGAAAAGCTAGGTGTCGAAATCTTAAATAAAGGCATCACAGGGCAGGTTCATCAAGATCGTAAACTATTAACAGGTGATAGCCCATTGGCTTCAAATAATCTAGGAAAACTTGCCGCGGCAACTTTATTGGCAGATCCTAATCTTCAATAAACCTTGTTATTGGAATATCTAAAAGCCTAGCTTAATTGCTAGGCTTTTATTTTTTATGAACTCGGCGAAACGTCTTAAAGCATCTTTTTGCAGATCTATCTTGCTTCAAAAGCTGAATTTTTATATTGATCTATTGCAGAAATGAACATTGAAATGACACCAAAATTACATTTATGTCATTCAAAACTATTTAAAGTAGTACAACGTTATTATCTTCTTAAGCAGGGCTTTAATAGGTTTAAGATGAAAATATTACTAGTCGAAGATGAGCAAAAAATAGGGAGTTATCTTAACCAAGCATTATCAGAAGCAGGTTATATGGTCGACTGGGTCACAGATGAAATAACAGGTAAGCATCTTGCGTTATTGTTTAGTGAATATGATTTAGTGGTCTTGGATGTTATGTTTGCTGGTTTAAATGGCTGGAATATTTTGCATGATGTGGGCAAGAATGGAAAAACCATGCCTATTTTGTTTTTGATTGCGCGTGATCAAATTGAAGAGCGAATGAAAGGGCTTGGCCTTTCATTTACTTTGGTAGAGCTTCTCACAAGGATCAAAGGTCTATTGAGTAGAGAGCAGTGGAATCATGAAATCAATCGAATTTGTGTTGCCGACCTTGAACTTGATTTATGGAAACGCAGTGTAAGCCGAGCGGGAAAACGGATTAATCTTACAGCTCAAGAATATGCATTGATTGAGTTATTCATGAGTAGACGTGGAGAGGTCTTACCGAGAGCATTAATCGCTTCACAGATTTGGGATATAACCCACGATGCAGACACTAAAATGATTGAAGTGGCGATTAGTCGTTTAAGAAATAAGATTGACCGTAATTTTCTTCCTAAACTCATCCATAACATTTATGGAATGGGTTATGTATTGGCAGAATGGCATGGGGCACTAAAAAATAAAGAAAAAGAAGATGTTCCTGAATGAACTTTGCTCAATCTTAAATTCTGTGCTTAGAAATAAATTTGTCAGCCAAGTGACAACTTAACTCCATGTTTTGGGTTAAAGTGATGTTGTTAAGAAATAGAATCCAGCAAGGAAAATCAATGAAAATATGTATTTATGGGGCTGGAAATATTGGATGTTATCTTGGTGGAAGATTAGCAGCAACAGGGTATGATGTTGACTTTATTGTGCGTCCCCAAATACAACAACAATTGCAATGCTATGGACTGACTGTTTCGGACTATCTAGGTGAAAAGAATAGTGTTCCAGCGAGTAAGCTGCAACTTAGTACTGATCCAAACATTGCTGCTCAGGCTGATATCATTTTTGTCTGTGTAAAGTCTGCCGCAACCGAACAAGTTGCACATGAGTTAAAAGAAACTCTTAAGAAAAATACCATCATTATTAGTTTTCAGAATGGCTTAAGTAACGTCGGAATTCTAAAGCAGGTTTTATCCGAACATACAATTCTTGAAGGTATGGTGCCTTTTAATGTCGCTGCTTTGGGAAATGGGGTTTTTCATCAAGGTACAGATGGGGCGCTGTATGTGAAAAAACATGCGGGCTTGAATGAGCTTGTCATCGCATTTAATAGCGCTCAGCTTGAACTGAAACTTGAAGATGATATGCAGGCAATTCAATGGGCAAAGCTATTACTAAATCTGAATAATTCAGTGAATGCGTTATCTCAGCTACCACTCAAACAGCAACTTTCAATTCGAGCCTATCGTCAATGCTTGGCAATGGCGCAGATTGAAGCTTTAGAGCTACTTAAAATCGCAAAAATTAAGCCTGCACAATTGACCGCTTTACCAGCACAGTTCGTGCCATTTGTATTAAAACTGCCCAATTCTATTTTCAATATCGTGAGCAAGAAAATGCTGGCGATTGATCCGTTGGCACGCTCATCAATGGCAGATGATCTTATGGCGGGGCGAGCCACCGAAATTGACTGGATTAATGGTGAAGTTGTTCGTTTAGCAACGCAATTAAATTTAAAAGCACCAATCAATCAAAAGCTGATTGAGTTAATTAAACAAGCTGAAATCACACCCAGAGCATGGTCAGCCAAAGCACTTAGAAATCAGTTGGAAGCGGTGAGTAAAACTGGATTTAAATAAAAGCCATAGCATATTTCTTTATATGCTATGGCGGTGATGATTTAAAAAAGTTAAGCTTTAATCGTTTCCTGAGTGCCAAATCGTGTAATCAAAGTCCCAAAGATAGTCGCGAAAATATACATAAAAATTGAGTAGACCGCAGCAGGCATGGCAATGGTGGTACTCGCCATAATGGTGAGTGCAATGGTCATGGCCAGCGTACTATTATGAATACCAATCTCAAACGCGCATGCACGAGCTTGATAAGAGCTGATTCCAAACAGTCGTGGTACAAAATAACCGACACATAGACTAATTGCACAAAATAAGGCAGTTGCAAAGCCAATTTGCCCGATATATTCGATCAGGTTATTTCGTTCTTTTATAATTGCGCCAAGGATGATAATGACAAGAAAAACCACCGCAAAGATGCGCACAGGGCGATTCAGTTTTTCTGCGGTATGCGGCGCATAATGACGGATTAGCATCCCAATACAAACAGGGACCAGAATGATGGCAAAGACTTGCAGGACTTTTGCAAATTGTAGTCCGACTTGTTGGCCTTCATTCATAAAATGCAAAATTGAGAAATTGACAATAAACGGTAAAAAGATGGCGGCAATAATGGCATTAATTGCGGTTAATGTAATATTTAGTGCGATATCACCTTTATACAAATAGCTGAATAGATTTGCGGTTGATCCACCAGGAGAAGCGGCAAGTAACATCAAACCGACTGCCAGAAGCGGCGGTAAAGCCAATATTTTACAAATTAAAAATGCAATGCCGACCAATAAAATAAGCTGACAAAACAAAGCAATGATCACCGCTTTGGGATGTTTGCTTACTCGTGCAAAGTCTTTGAGTGTGAGCTCCAAACCCAGCCCGGCCATGACAATCGCCAAGGCGATCGGTAGAAAAAGTGTGATTAGTCCAGAATCCATAAGCAGTCCTTCTTTTAGATCAATATTATTTTTCCAATTTTCTGGTTGTTTTGTCTGATCAGATTACAACTTACCGGTATCTAAGTTGATATAGTTCACATCTGAGCAAGACCTATAAACAGCAGTATTTAGCAATACTTTAAATTTTTACTATGCAAAGTAATGAATTAGCACATTTAGGTTATTAATTCTAATGATTTGTTTAGCTTAAATACTTTATTCACTTTTGCAAAAACTATTTGTGCGATAGTGCACAATTTGATTGAATTAAAATATGAAAATTAATAGGAGAAAAATCACTTTTTTTGCAAAAATTACATTTCTATAACGCTTCGGCTTTTTGGCATTTTACTATTTTTATGCTCATAAATAGATTAGAAAAGTAAGATGATTAAACTAAATGGTAAAAATATTAGTGAAGCTGAATTTAATAATTTATTTAAATTAAACAATAATATAGGTTTAATTTTTTACAAATGAAAACACGAATCATTTATGCTTGTGCTAAAATTTCACAAATCTTTAATAAAAGCTTTATACCATTCGAACAATTGGCAGAAATAGAAAAATGATATGCACAAATGGTCAATGACATATTATTCCATTAAGAATGATAATTTGCGCCAATTATTACATTGTAACTATTTATTTATACACAATTAAGTGAAAAGTTACGTGAAAAGATGACCATTTAACCGTGGCTCAAAATAAAAACTGTATATTACAAAATAGCGGAATAAATATGGATAACGTAGCTCAGCTCGAAACTGATACTAATTTCCAAAGTCGAAAAAAAATAACTTGGGTTGTGTTTAGTGTACTCATCTTATTTCTGATCTTAGGCATCGCGTATTATTTTTTGGTCTATCGATTCTATCAATCTACCGATAATGCCTATGTCCAAGCTGATGTCACTTGGGTGATGCCAAAAATCTCAGGTGAAGTCGTTGAATTGATTATTAATGACAATCAGTTTGTGAAAAAAGGAGAAGCTTTGGCTATTTTAGATCATCGTGATTATCAGGCACGTTATGATCAGGCGAAATCAGTAGTCACCTTAAAACAAGCTGCGCTTGCTGTTCAGCAACAGAATGAAAAGTCTGCAAAATCATCGATTAGTGAAGCCAATAGTGGTGTGGTTGCTGCCCAAGCAGATTTATCTCGTTTGAAAAAAGATTTCAATCGTTATCAAGATTTACTCAAAGACGGGGTGATTACCCGACAAAATTTTGAAGGCATACAATCCCAATATTTAACGGCTCAAGCACAATTGAGTAAAGCCCAAGCTGCAGTTAATGCCGCAGAGGCACAGCTCGGCAGTTTACAAGCCAGTCGTGCACAACTACTGGCAGATATTCAGAATGCCAATGCGACTTTGGATCTTTACCAGATTGACCTTTCATCTTCAAAAGTGATTAGCCCTGTTACAGGAAAGGTCGGCAGTCTTTCGATCCAGAAAGGTTCTCGTGTTTCACCACAAACACGTTTAATGGCAATTATTCCTGAGAAAAGTTTGTATGTACAAGCAAACTTCAAAGAAACCCAAATCGAGAAAATGCATATTGGGCAGGAAGTTAAATTAAAAATTGATGCTTATCCAAGTCTGACTTATACAGGGAAAATCGAAAGCTTTTCTCCAGCATCTGGCGCGACCTTTTCACTCATGCCACCAGACAACGCCACAGGAAATTTTAATAAAGTGGTGCAACGTATTCCTGTGCGGATTGCCATTGATTCAAGTCCACATATTGACCTTATAAAACCTGGAATGTCCGTCAGCGCGACTGTTGATTTAAGAACTTAATCAGAAAAGTTTTGGATATAAGAAAATGAATAAACCGAACCAAGATGAGTGGAAGTTTGCGCCAAAAACAGCTTGGCTGATTTTTGCTGCCATGATTTTTGGTAATTTCATGGCAATTCTGGATATTCAAATTGTTGCAAGTTCTTTGAATGAAGTGCAGGCAGGCATGAGTGCCAGTCGTTACGAAGTGACATGGGTGCAAACGGTCTATTTGATTGCTGAAATTATTGCAATTCCAATGTCCAGTATTGTCTCTCGGGTGCTCTCGACTCGAATTTATTACACCATTTGTGCGATCGGATTCACGATTAGTTCTTTGCTGTGTGCTTTGGCATGGAATCTGGAAAGCCTGTTGGTATTTCGCGCCATTCAGGGTTTTATGGGCGGCGGCATGATTCCTACCTCAATGACGGCGTTATACCTGCTGTTTCCTGAAGCAAAACGTGCCTTGCCGTTGGTGATGTTTGGCATGATCAGTACTTTAGGTCCAGCCATTGGCCCAACCATTGGTGGTTGGTTGACCAATAATTTCTCATGGCACTGGATGTTCCTGATTAACATCATCCCCGGTATTTTGATTGCGACAATTATTTACTCTGGACCAAATATAGACCGCGCCAATTATTCACTGATCAAAAGTATGGACTGGTTCAGTTTGATTGGTATGGCCATGTTTTTAGGTGGTTTAGAGTATTTCTTGGATGAAGGGGCGCGGCATGATTGGCTCGCCGATACAGGTGTGCGTGTTGCATTTATCATTTGCCTGATTGGTGGCATGATCTTCTTCTCACGCAGTTTTACCCAGCCTAAACCTTTGCTGGATCTGAGTGTATTTAAGAACAAAAACTTCACTTTAAGCTGCATCATTACTTTTGTGATTGGTATGGCCTTATATGGCTTGGGCTATATGATTCCTGTATTTCTTGGGCAAGTCCGAGAAATGAATAGCAGTCAAATCGGACATATCATGATGGTGACAGGGATTGTGATGTTCTGTTTTGCGCCTTTCCTTGCATGGTTGATTCCAAACTTTGATACCCGAAAAACCGTGTTTGTTGGCATGATTTTGGCGGGTTTTGGCGTTTGGCTCAATTCACATCTCAGTATTCACAGCGATTATGACTTTATGTTCTGGCCACAAATTTATCGTGGCATTGGTCTGATGATTTGTTTGATCGTGGTCTCGCATCTGGCAATGAGTACGCTGCCACTGGCTAAAGTTGCCGATGCAAGTGGTATTTATAACCTGATGCGCAATATTGGTGGCGCTGTTGGATTGGCATTGATCAACTCATCGCTCGATTGGCTGACTGCCGTGCATGTGACGCAATTGAATCAGTATATGAACCCACAGAACTGGATTTTCATTGAAAGATTAGACCAGTTGACAGCGCAATACCAAGAAGTGGGCAGTAATGCCCAACAAATCGCGCTCAGTGTGATCTACCGAGATATTCATTACCAAGCACTGACATCAAGTTTCAATGATTTATTACGTATGCTGGCCATCATCATGTTTGTGGCGGCTTTCTTAACCATCTTTATGGATAGGGGGAAGAAAATGGACATGTAGATATTCAATGCTAGAGGGTTGTTTCATATAACGAAAAAATAATCGGGGCATCGTATACAACAACATACCCCGTCATAAAAAGAACAGCGATATGAGTTTTTATATTTCTTTATGAGATAGGGGAACGTGCATATCCAAATTTAGAGGTTGAAGCAGATGATTAATACAACATATAAACTGATTTCAAGATTCAACAATAAAGAATCTACCTATGGTCAATATGTCGAGAAAGAACAGATCGATATTGATCGGCTAAAAGTCATGTATTCGATTTACGAGCAATATTATGAAAATACCAAGTTTTCCATCTTTGCGGATGATTTCAAAAAGAAAAGTGGTGCCATCTTAATCTTTAACTCGGAAACCGATGAAATCGTTGGTTTTTCTACTGTGGTTGTTCAGCATTTTTATCTGAATGGTAAGGACTACACGGTTCTATTTAGTGGTGACACCGTTATCCTTAGAGCATATTGGGGCACACGTACGTTGCAAAGTACCATGCTCAAACTCATGATTAAATTACGTGTCAAATATCCCTTTAACGAGCTGTATTGGTTATTAATTTCTAAAGGCTACAAAACCTATTTACTGCTTGCCAATAACTATTATGTGTATTACCCAAATATCAATGATGAGAACCAGCACCTTTCCAGTGTGATTGAACATTACTGTGAAAACTTTTTTGGTGAATATTATGACAAAGAAGCGGGATTATTGAATTTCGGCGATGACTATCAACCACTCAAAGGCGAGGTGGCGCCGATTACTGAGGAAATGAGAACAAAAAATCCCAATATTCATTTCTTTGAGCAAAAGAATCCGACATGGACGGTGGGCACTGAGTTGCCTTGTATTGGCCGCTTGGGGTGGAAAGATCTTGCACGGTTCCCAGTTAAATTAATGACTAAGCCTGCTAGCAAAGGCCGATGTGAAGCTTTGTTAAAAAGTCCTGCTATTCGCCGGGGAGTTTTACAATGAAGCATACAGAGTGGTTAACCTTAGGTTCACATCTAATTTTAAAACAATGGTGTGACGTTTCAGATCGAGATTTTAAAAAGCATGCGAACAGCTTAGAGCTGACGCAACGACAAATTTTAAACTTAATTTTGCAAAGCTCACATTTTGCCAAAAAGCACAATGTCAAAGATTATGCGCAATTTGTACAGGCTTTTCCTGCTTCGCGTTATAGTGCATGGCGGGAGAATATTCAGCGTTATCGAGACCAAGAATTACAACTCTCAAGCAGTAAACTGGTTCGTTTTCAACCGACTAGTGGTTCGAGTGAGCAAATTAAATTTATCCCTTACACCAAACTATTTTTGGATGAACTAGATCACGCGATTGCACCATGGATGGCCAGTCTCTATCGCAAATGCCCACAGTTACGTTCAGGCACTCATTATTGGTCAGTTTCATGGTTGCCAGAAAGCCAACGTGAAGTGCTAAAAGATAAAAATCTGAATGATGACAGTGCATTACTGGGCATTGGTAAGCGTATTTTATCTAAATTTACTCAAGCAGTTCCAAGTAATGTGGCTTTTGCTGCCAATGCCGATGATGCTTTATTTGCCACCATTTGCTATCTGGTTGCCAACCGAAATCTCGCCATGATTTCAGTATGGAGTCCAACCTTTGCTTTGCAACTTTTAGATCGTTTAGAGGCCATGCAGCAAGAGGTGATTGAAGTTTTAGAAACAGGTCGATGGGGAGCGCGCCAAGCTTCATTAAAAGAAGTCAAAGCGCCATTCAGTCCAGAAAGTGCAAAGTGTTTGATGGACAGTTCAAATGGTGAACACATTGATTTTAAAAGGTTATGGCCAATATTGAGTTTAGTGTCGAGTTGGGATACCGCAGGTTCCAAAGCTTGGGCAGAAAAACTAAAACAACGTCTTCCATCAGTACAATTTGAAGGTAAAGGCTTATGGGCAACCGAAGGTGTAGTCACCATTCCATATAACGATCATTATCCACTGGCTTATCAAAGTCATTTCTATGAATTTGAATATTTAGAAGGTGAAAAAACGGGACAAATCATTCCATCTTGGGAGCTGAAGATGGGGGATGTGGTCAGTCCAATTATCACATCAGGCAATGGTTTACTACGTTATTGCCTTGATGATTGCTTACGGGTGACCAGTTTTCTGGAACAAGTACCGTGTTTTGAGTTTCAAGGTCGCCGTTTTGGAGTGGATTTAGTGGGAGAGAAGCTTGCCCCAGAAACGGCACAACAGTTGCTTTCACAACTAAATGAAACCGACTCTAAAGCAATCTCGTTGTTGGCAATTGATACAGAACAGCAGGTCAAACCATTTTACTGCGTTCTGTTCGAGGGTGAGATTCATCACAGTATTGATGATGATTATATTGATCAGATTTTGCGTCAAAACTTTCATTATGAGCTGGCACGTAATCTCGGCCAGTTAGATCAGCCTCAGATTCGTCAAGCCAATAATGGTTGGAACGCCTACAAAAAGCTGGTGATGTTTGATGGCATCATCGAAGGTAATATTAAGCCTGAACCACTTAAGAAAGTTACCTTGAATAGTTTGGAACAACTATGAAGAAAGGGATGACGAAATTTAACCATCGATTTTTAAAGTCTCAATACGCGCTTTGTATGGGACTATTGTTGGCATCCAGTCTGGTGGATGCCATGACTTTAGATGATGCATTATCCGCCAGTTTAAGACATGAGAGCCAATTGGAGGTGAGTCGTTTAAGTGTCAATCAATCCACAGCAATGCTTGAACAGGCCAAACAACGTGATGGACTCAAAGTGAATTTGGTTGGACAACTTGATTATGAGCGGGTTGAAACGCCGACTAACGTCATGTTTCCAACTGAAGGAAACCGAAAAGGTCGTAGTTTGCAATTACAAATGGATTACCCTATCTACACATCAGGACGACATCGCTTGGGAATTGATGTTGCTAAAAATCAACTTTCTGCGCAGTCGCAAGGACTTTCGGATCAACGATCTGAAACGATTTTGAATACAGTCATGGTCTATACCGATGTACTGAAAAAGAAAGCGATTCTGGAGCTGAGAAAAAAAACCATGTCTAACTTACAGCGTTCGCTGTATGAGTCACAGCGACGTTTTGATGTGGGTATGATTACCCGTGCAGACTTGGCACAAGTGCTGGCTCAGGTGGCACAAGGTCAGGCCGATATTACGCAAGCCCAATCCAATCTCACGGTGAGTGAAGCACAGTTTTCACAAATTACGGGTCTAAGTGCAGATAATCTAAGCCCGGTTAAGCGTCTCCCTGAAATTTCTAACAGTCTGGATGAGATTTTGGCGCAAACCAAAAGTCATCCAGCTTTATTACGGGCCAAATATGAAAAGCAGGCAGCTGAAAAGCAATATGCCCTAACCAAGCGAGAACTATGGCCGACGGTTATGCTCACCAGTCGTGCGGGTGCGCAGCACGAAGCCAGTTATATTGGTTCCGAAAGTAATAATTACATGGTCGGAGTGCAGCTTAATGTGCCACTTTATGACGATGGCTTGAATCGCGCCAATACGCGTAAAGCACAAGCGGATGTTGATCTGGCCAACCAAAAAATTCGTAGTCTTGAACTGGATTTGAATCAACGTACACGGACCACCTATGCGCAGTTGCAGACCATCCGTCAGAACAAAGACGCACTACAAAATGCCATTGATGCCGCTTCAATTGCCTTTGTTTATACCCGTAAAGAATTTGAATTGGGCACCAAAACCACTTTTGATTTATTAAATACTGAACAAAAGTTATTGGATGTTCAAACTCAGAAAACGGTCAACGAGCAGGATGAAATTGTTTTTGTGTATCAGCTCTTAGACCAAATGGGACATCTCAATGATTTGGTGTCTACACAAAATACACAACAGGTGAATAATTAATGAAAACAAATCCACCAAATACTCAAAATAATTCGTTGCTTACCCGTGAAGCAACCTTGGCTGATGATCAAGCCTTACGTGAGCTGATTGCGGTGCCGATGACCACCAAAGGGGTGCAAATCAGTTTTCAGCGTGAACCCAGTTATTTTAAGGCTTCGGATATTCTGTATCGACATAAGCTGCATGTGGTGATTGAAGATACGCAAAGTCAGAAAAATGTCGCCTGTTATAGCAATGGTCATCGTCCATGCTATGTCGATAAAACAGTACAAAATGTACGCTATGCCAGTGATTTGCGTGTTGATCCAAACTATCGTGGTAAATCATTGGTCAAGGCTTTGGGTGTACATGTCAAACAAACCATGCATCAACCTGATTTTAGCCAGATGATCATCTTTAATGATAATTATGCTGCACGAGCGGCAATACAAACTGGAAAAACAGGAATTCCTGATTATTATGATGAAGGACTGATAGAAACACTAACGCTGACCCATCTTGGGACAAAGGCAAAAATTAAAGCCTTCTTAGATCAGAAGGCTCAAGCTGATACAGCGAACTGTGAAATTCAGTCACGTGCAGCGCAGCCAGAAGATATTACTGCTATGAATCGATTTATTGCAGAGATGTCGCAGCATTATAATTTTATCCCAGCATATAATTTTGAAGAATTACACGCAGGGCATCAGTATTTTACTGGCTTGAAGCTTTCGGATTTTCAGCTGTATTTTCAAGATGAGAAACTCGTCGGAATGTTTGGGTTATGGGATCAACATGGCCTTAAACAAACCAAAATCTTGCATTACAGTTCAGCGATTGGTGTACTACGTCCGATCTATAATTTACTGACCAAAGTCACTAAAGGCATGCCATTACCTAAACTTGGTGATTCCTTAAAATATCATGTGTTACACAGTTTATTGTGCCATCCACAGCAGTTAGCACTGCATCATTTAATGCTTGGAGATGCGCAAAAACTCTCTAAGCAACGCGGTGTAGGAATTGTCAGCTTTACCTTATCGCATCAAGATCCTCGTTTTCAGCTGAATCAGTTTTATAAAGGTGAACGATTAACAGGCATGCATGGCTTTATTAGTTTTCTGGGTGATCCACGTCCAAACTTTGATAAGAACTTGATCCCGTATTTAGAAGTTGGGCGAATTTGATTGGAGCAATAAAAAAACGCCTCAAAGTGCGTAAATGATTGGGCTTTGAGGCGTTTTTTATCTGTAAATAGATTAGGCTTTTAGTCCTTGAGCATACTCAACCAATTGATCAATCACTGTTCCCCAACCTTCAAAGAAGCCCATGTCTTCGTGTTGCTGGCGAGTTTCAGCAGTACGGTGTCTGGCAATTGCAGTATATTTGGTTGCTCCGTTACCTGCATCTTCAAGCAACAGAATCGCAGTCATAAATGGATTCTCAGCAGGTTTCCAGTCCTCAGTATAAGTATCGGTAAAGACCAGTTTTTTGCCATCAATCACTTCTAGGTAAACACCTTCATTCTTGATTTCATTGCCATCCACATCAAAGATGGTGTTGAATTTCCCACCCACTCGTAAATCAATTTCACAGGCTTTAATCGAGTGCGGGCGAGGAATAAAGAAGTGTTGGATGTGTTCAGGTGTGGTCCAGCATTCCCAGACCAGTTCACGCGGCACATCAATCACTCTTTCTAGTTTTAAATCAGTTTTTGGATCCAGTTTCATTTTCTCTTTTCCTTTTTAATTCGAGTGCATAACGATCAAATTGATTAAGTCGTTGTTCCCAGATTGCCCGTTGCTCACTTAACCAATTTTGCATGGGGGTGAATGCATCGGGTGTCAGAGCACAAGTTCTGATTCGTCCATTTTTTTCTGAATGAATAAGTCCTGCTTCTTCTAATTTATTTAAATGTTTTAGAAAAGATGGCAGGGCCATGTCATGTTGTTCAGCCAGTTCAGTGATCGATGCTGTCCCAAAAGACAGTCGCGTTAAGATATCTCTGCGCGTTGGATCACTGAGAGCACTGAATAACAAATCGAGTTTAGAATCATACTTAGCCATAAAGCTAAGTATTGCACAAAAAATATTCATCTTGCAATAAAAAACTTAGCTTTTTAGCTAAGTTTTTTATTGCTGTTTGTATAGCTCTATTCTTCCTGTTTGTTGGTTAAAATAACACCAATAAAGCTTAGGCTGCCACCCACCAGCATTGACCAGGTGATGGGTTCATTCAGAATAAGAAATGCCAGTAAGACTGCAAATACAGGTACTAAATTATTAAATACGATGGTTCGAGATGCACCAATGCTGTGAATCGCCTCGGCATACCAGACAAAAGTTAGTACAGTACCAAAGGCACCTAGAAATACAATTGATAACCCGCTACGAAGAGAAATATGCGGCAGAGAAAACTGCATAAATTCAGGCATAAGACTGATGAATAGAAATAATGTTCCCCAAAGTACTGAATACGTGGTCATGGTTAAAGCGGGTGCACGGGTCTGCTTAAAGCAGATTGTGTAAATGACCCAACTGAAGACCGCGCCACACATCATCATTTCACCCGCGCCAAAAGATTGAGTGAATGCAGCAAAAAATTCACCTTTACTCACGACGATGAGTGTGCCGATTAAAGCAAGACATACACCTAAATAATTTATTCTCCGAAGCCTTTCCTGAAAGAAAATCCGCATTGCCAAGATGGTTAAAATAGGGGATAAACTCACAAACAGTGCAGTTCTGCCTGCTTCAATTCTGGATAGAGCAGCAAAGAAAAATAAATTATAAGCAAGTACACCGGTCAATCCCATCAAGATGGCATAGACATGCTGTTGTACAGAAAGATTGGGAAATCCTCCTGTACTTTTCAACAAGATCAAGACCAGTAAGATCGCAGCAAAGCCAAAGCGTAATAATGCAGATAAGTTCGGAGAGAGTTCCGCAGCAACAATGCGTCCTGCGATGAAGGTACCACCCCACATCATGGCAACACAGATCAGCTTAAAATAAACAGTGGAGCTCGAAAGAGAAATGGCTAAATGACGCATGCAATTTTTAATCAATATAGAATTGAATCAAATCCTAAAACTAATTTATTTTTATAGTAAAATGAGCTTTTACTCATGAATGCATCATGATGACCCTAACCCAACTCGAAATATTTTCAAAACTCGCGGAACTAAAAAATTTTACCCATACTGCACAACTACTGAATATTTCACAGTCAGCGATTTCGCATGCACTTAAATCGTTGGAAAAGAAATGGGAAACCCAACTGTTTTATCGAAATAACAATGAAGTCGAACTGACAGCTGCAGGACAACGCTTACTGCCTTATGTAAATGAAATCTTGAATGTTTCTAACATTATTCATCAAGAAGTAATGGATCTAAAGGGTCTAAAAGCGGGAACTTTAAGGATTGGGTCTTTTGGTGCATCATCTTCCAATGTGCTGA
The DNA here is from genome assembly GCF_002292065.1 of Acinetobacter sp. UBA991. NCBI lineage: Bacteria > Pseudomonadati > Pseudomonadota > Gammaproteobacteria > Moraxellales > Moraxellaceae > Acinetobacter > Acinetobacter sp. UBA991. Next base: position 354,701 of record NZ_DBBF01000027.1, read on the forward strand.
TTCCAATGATTTTAAAACAATTTACGCAGCAATATCCTGATGTTGAGGTGTTGATGCTAGAAGGAACTGATAAAAAAGTATTGCAATGGATAGATGAACGCAAAGTTGATCTTGGCTTTGTGGTGCTGCCTGAAACCCGCTTTGATAGCTTTGCTTTGTTGGAGGATATCTTTGTTGCTTTATTGTCTAAGGATTTAGAGATTGCACAAAAGCCAGCAGTGCAATTGCAAGAGCTGATTGATCATCCTTTTATCCTGACCAGTGCGGGCAGTCAAAACCATGTCATGGAACTTTTTAAGGCTGCGCAACTCACGCCTCAGATTAAGTATAACTTGTCGCAAATCCTGTCGATTTTAAATATGGTCAATCACGGTGCTGGCGTTTCAATTGTGGCGGATTTAGCCCTAGACAAAAATATTCTTCAGCTATATCCCAATGTGGTAAAGCGGCCATTATCTCCCAATACCAAACGTTCAATAGGACTCGCGGTCAAAAACAAGCAACAGATGACACCGATTGCAAAAGCCTTTGTTGAGATTGCCATGCAGCTCTAAGTTTAGGTCAATATGGCAAAACCTGTTTAATTGTTCATAAAAAGGCTAGAAAAACAGACAAAAGTTATCAATTACACAAAATACTTCTATAATAGCGCCCATCAATACTAAGGTCAGTGTTTAGATAGAGTCATAAGACGACCTTAGCCACAGTTTTTTAAGTCCATTTGTGATCCACGATTCGGCTTATAGATTAATATTTTCAATCTTATGTACTTGCAACACATAAGAATATTTAGGTGCTCGCATGGAAATCAAGGTTAATTATCTCGACAATCTTCGCCAAGAAGCGAAGTTTGATGACTTTACGGTAATCGCCGATCAGCCGATTCGTTATAAAGGCGATGGTTCTGCACCAGGTCCATTTGATTATTTCCTTGCTTCATCTGCGTTATGTGCAGCTTACTTTGTCAAAGTGTATTGTGCTGCGCGTGATATTCCAACGGACAACATTCGTTTATCGCAGAACAATATTGTTGATCCTGAAAATCGTTATAAACAAATTTTTAAAATTCAGGTTGAATTACCAGCTGATATTTCTGAAAAAGACCGTCAAGGTATCTTGCGTTCAATCGATCGCTGTACGGTTAAGAAAGTGATTCAAACCGGACCAGAATTTATCATTGAAGAAGTTGAAAGCATTGATGCAGATGCACAAGCCTTATTGATGCCAAGCCTTGCCTCTGAAAGCAGCACCTATATTGCGGGTAAAGACCTGCCATTAGAAGAGACCATTGCCAATATGTCAGGGATTTTGGCAGGTCTAGGCATGAAGATTGAAATCGCATCTTGGCGCAATATCGTACCAAATGTCTGGTCCTTGCATATCCGAGATGCACAATCACCAATGTGCTTTACCAATGGTAAAGGCTCAACCAAAGAAAGTGCTTTGGCATCGGCTTTAGGTGAGTTCATTGAACGTTTAAACTGTAACTTCTTCTATAACGACCAGTTCTGGGGTGAGGACATTGCCAATGCAGAATTTGTGCATTATCCAGATGAGAAGTGGTTTAAACCGGGTCCAAATGGCGAATTACCAAAAGAAATTTTGGATGAATATTGTCTCGAAATTTATAACCCAGATGATGAGTTACTCGGTACGCATTTATATGATACCAACTCAGGGAATACGGAACGTGGTATTTGTTCATTGCCATTTGTACGCCAATCAGATGATGAAATTGTCTATTTCCCATCAAACCTGATTGAGAACTTATATCTCAGTAATGGGATGAGTGCGGGCAATACCTTGGCAGAAGCTCAAGTTCAATGTCTCTCTGAAATTTTTGAACGTGCGGTTAAACGTGAAATTCTGGAAGGTGAAATTGCATTACCCGATGTGCCGCATGAAGTATTGGCCAAATACCCAAGTATTGTGGCAGGCATCCAAGGCTTGGAAGAGCAAGGCTTTCCAGTTCTCGTCAAAGATGCATCATTAGGCGGTCAATTCCCTGTGATGTGTGTGACTTTAATGAACCCACGTACAGGCGGTGTATTTGCGTCATTTGGTGCGCACCCAAGCTTGGAAGTGGCATTAGAGCGTAGTTTGACTGAATTGTTGCAAGGCCGTAGTTTTGAAGGTTTGAACGATTTACCGCAACCGACATTCCAAAGCAATGCAGTCACTGAACCAAACAACTTCGTTGAACACTTTATTGATTCAAGCGGCTTGGTCTCTTGGCGTTTCTTTAGTGCCAAATCGGATTATGACTTTGTCGAGTGGGACTTCACCAATGAAGGTGAGAATTCAAATGCTGAAGAAGCAGCAGAATTGTTCGGCATCCTTGAAGAAATGGGCAAAGAAGTCTACATGGCGGTGTATGAGCACTTAGGCGCAACCGCATGTCGTATCTTGGTGCCTGATTATTCTGAAATTTATTTGGTAGAAGACCTAATTTGGGACAATACCAATAGAGCCATCTTATTCCGTGAAGACATTCTCAATCTACATCGTTTAGATGACGAACAATTGGAAGCCTTGGTTGAGCGTTTAGAAGAATGCGAACTGGATGATTACACCGAAATCACCACCTTGATCGGGATTGAGTTTGATGACAATACGGTATGGGGTCAGCTAACTCTGCTTGAGTTAAAATTGTTGATCTATCTTGCTTTAGAGCAGTTTGAAGAAGCGAAAGAGTTGGTTGAGACTTTCTTGCAATACAATACCAACACGGTAGAACGTGGTTTGTTCTATCAATGCATGAATGTGGTGTTGGAAGTCTTACTCGATGATGAAATGGAGCTTGAAGACTACGAAACCAATTTCCGCCGTATGTTTGGCAATGAGCGTATGGATGCTGTGGTCGGTTCTGTTGAAGGTACAGTCCGTTTCTATGGTCTCACCCCAACCAGTATGAAACTCGAAGGGCTTGATCGTCATTTACGTCTCATCGACAGCTATAAGAAATTGCATAAAGCCCGTGCTAAGGCAGTTGGCTTAACTGGCTAAAACTCAATAAATATTGTTTTAAAAAGTGCATGTTGATCATGCACTTTTTTTTATTTAGAACCCATAAAATTTTGTTTTTGAGTCACTCAAAATTTTAATCAATTGATGGCTTGACCTTGCAATTATTGGAAGGACTACAGTGTCTTTCATAAAGGTCACTGTGCCACATAAGATAGAAACGCTGATCTATTGACGGTGTTACTGCCTTTATTTTCATCCATATAGCACGCCAATCACATCTGAAATGAATGTGATGCTGCTGAATAGCAAGGAAACAATAATGAGTGAACAACAATTGGCAATAACGCCTAACGAAAATGATGCAAGTGATATTTATAGCCTCTCTACGCGTGCTTATATGGAACTAAGGAGCCGTATGCATGCTGATATGCAAATCAATTACACAGGCAATGCCGACATCGATTTTATGCGTGGAATGATTCCACATCATCAAGTGGTCATAGATATGGCCAAGGTTGCCTTGAAATATTGTTATGATTCAGAAGTTCGCATGTTGGCAAAAAATATTATTTTGGCTCAAGATATTGAAATTAAAGTGATCAATGCTTGGTTACAACGGCATTTATTATAAAGCTTTCGATCTTATTCTTGATTTGATAGTTCCATCAATAAAAGGCTGAATCAAAACAGCCTTTTATTGATTACAGCTTTTCGTAATTAGATAGAAAGGTAGCGATTATGCCGAAGATAACCGTGCTTCCACATGAAAAAGTCTGTCCAGAAGGCAGTATTCTAGACATTAAAACGGGTGCAAATCTATGTAGAACTTTACTCGATCATGGGATTGAAATTGAACATGCCTGTGATCTTTCAGGAGCTTGTACCACCTGCCATGTCATTATTCGAAAAGGCTTTGAAAGTTTGCAGGAAATGGATGATGTTGAGGCTGACTTGCTTGATCGTGCTTGGGGTTTGTGCCCAGAATCACGACTGTCTTGTCAGGTGAATATTCAGGATCAGCCTTTAGAAATAGAAATCCCTAAATATACGATCAATTATGTTTCCGAAAAGAAGGAATGATCACATAAAATATTGTTGATTTTAATGTGTAAAAGACTTGACCTTACCATTATGGCAACCTTTATAGTGTGTTTATCTTCTTAAATAACTGAATGGAGTTTTACGATGGAATTTCATGTCGAAAATATGACCTGTGGTGGCTGTGCGCGTGGTGTAACCCGTGCGATTCAAGCGGTAGATGCCAATGCAAAAGTGATTACTGATCCGCCTAACCGCAGTGTTAAAGTTGAAACCACAGCCTCACAGCAACAAGTAGTCGAGGCTTTATCAGAAGCAGGTTTTCCACCACGTTAATCTGTTCCTGAATAAAAAGCGGCTTAAATAGCCGCTTTTTTGTATCAATGGAATGGATAAAAAATAAAAGGCGATCATAAGATCGCCTTTTATGCTGTACTACTTACGCCCAGTGAGTGGGGACAGCGAGAGCAAATCATTATGATGATGGATGTCCTTCATTTCATGACTTGGCTCTTTTAAGCCTTCCAGAATCGGACACTCGGGGCGATTGTCACCCGCACAGCAATCAACCAAGTTCTGGAGTGTTTGCGCCATTTGCTGCAGGTCTTGGATACGCTGTTCTAGCTTATGGATATGTGCCTGAGCCAATTGTTTGACGTCGGCACTTTGTCGATTGCGATTATTCCATAAATCCAGTAAATCAGTGATTTCAGTAACCGAAAAACCCAATTCACGACTACGTTTGATAAATTTCAATCGTTCCACATCATTCTCTGAATAAGAGCGGTAACCTGCATTGCTGCGTCCTGCCGCAGGAATTAAACCAATTTGCTCGTAATAACGAATCATCTTGGCAGTCACACCTGAAGCTTGAGAAACTTTACCTATATTCATAAGATCCTCCATTAGTCTTTATGCACAGACGGCGGTTGGAAACGACGTAAACGTAGCGCATTACCAAGCACAAACACACTTGAAAGTGCCATCGCACCCGCAGCAAAAATCGGCGACATCAAGATGCCATAAGCAGGGTATAACACACCCGCAGCCACTGGAATCAATAGAGTGTTGTAGGCAAAGGCCCAGAACAAGTTTTGGTGAATATTACCAATGGTTGCCTTAGACAAGGCAATTGCATTGGCCACACCTTGCAAGTTCCCAGACATCAACACCACATCCGCAGATTCAATCGCCACATCAGTCCCTGTGCCAATTGCAAGGCCGACATCTGCTTGAGCCAATGCTGGAGCATCATTGATCCCATCACCGACAAAGGCAATATTGCCATATTTTGCTTTCAGTTCCTGCACGGCATTGACTTTACCTTCAGGTAGCACTTCGGCAATCACTTCATCAATTCCAAGTTGTTTGGCAATGGCATGTGCGGTACGAGCATTGTCACCGGTAATCATTGCCACTTTTAAACCCAGTTGATGTAAGGCTTGAATGGCAGCAGGTGTCGTATTTTTGATTGGATCAGCAACCGCAATAATCCCTGCCAAAGCACCATCAATTGCCACATAAAGTGGAGATTTTCCTTCATCGCCCAAACGCTGTGCTGTATGGGAAAATGGAGTGATATCCAGACCAAGTTGAATCATATAGCGATCTGCACCGATATAGATATTCTGGTGTTCATTTACAGTGGCATTGACACCCATGCCTGTGACTGAATCAAATCGATCAACTTTAGGCAGGGTCAGACCTTGATTTTTTGCGGCATCGACAATCGCTTTGGCAATTGGATGTTCAGAAAGCGACTCCACTGCGGCAACGAGGCTGAGTACATCATTAGGTTCAAAGGTGGATGTCACCTCAAAATCAGTCAGTACTGGATGACCTTCGGTCAAGGTCCCGGTTTTATCAACGGCAACCACTTGAGCATCTTTTAACAGCTGTAGTGCTTCACCTTTGCGGAACAGGACACCAAGTTCCGCACCACGTCCAGTACCAACCATAATCGAGGTGGGGGTTGCTAGACCCATGGCACATGGACAGGCAATAATCAGGACCGCAACTGCATTGACCAGTGCAAAAGTTAAAGCAGGTGATGGACCGAAAACTAACCATACGAGGAAAGTAAGTAGTGCTGCAAGCATGACCGCAGGCACAAACCATAGAGTCACTTTATCAACCACCGCTTGAATCGGCATTTTAGAGCCTTGCGCTTGCTCGACCAGACGGATAATTTGCGCCAACATGGTGTTGCCACCGACAGCGACGGCTTTAAAACTTAAAGTTCCGTTCTGGTTAATGGTTCCACCCACCACTTGGCTGCCAATGTTTTTCTCAACAGGAATCGGTTCACCTGTGATCATCGATTCATCGACAAAGCTTTGTCCTTCAATGACTTCACCATCGACAGGGATTCTTTCACCTGGTTTTACAATGACAAAATCACCTGCAATTACTTGCTCGATTGGAATATCGATTATCTGATTATCTCGAGAAACATGGGCAACTTTTGCCTGTAAACTGACTAAGCGTTGAATGGCTTCAGAGGTACGTCCTTTGGCTTTCGCCTCAAGAAAACGACCGAGTAGAATTAAGGCCACAATCACAGCGGCTGCTTCGTAATAAACATTCACCGTGCCAGCAGGCAATAACTTTGGTGTAAAGGTTGCAACTAGTGAAAATAGATAAGCCGCCAGTGTACCGACGGCAACCAAAGAGTTCATATCGGGTGCTAAACGAACTAAAGCGGGAAGACCTTTGAGATAAAAACGACGCCCTGGGATAATCAGCACTAAGGTGGTTAAAACGAATTGTAGGTACCAACTATTTTGCATGCCAATGCTTTGTTCAATCAGATGATGAACACCTGGAATCAAGTGTGAGCCCATTTCCAAGATAAACACAGGTAAGGCTAAAATAGTGGCAATAATCAGGTCACGTTTGAGTTCAGCACGTTCATGATCTTTTTTCTCAAGTTGTTCACTTTGGTCTGGAATGGATGCCTGAATCTCTTTGGCATCGTAACCTGCCTTATCAATCGCTGCGATTAAGCTTTCGACCTTAGCCGTACCCGTTACCGTGGCACGTTCAGTTGCCAAATTGACGTTGGCCGTTTTTACACCGTTAACCGCATTCAATGCTTTTTCAACACGACTAACACATGAAGCGCAGGTCATGCCTTCAATCGACAATTCAACCTTATTTGCAGGGACGTCATAGCCTGTTTGTTCTATGGCTTGAATCAGCACTTGTTGGTCTACGGGCTTAGCAAGGGTGATATCTGCACGTTCTGTGGCTAGATTCACTGATGCAGATTGAACGCCGTCAACTTTTTTGAGTGCTGCTTCAACGCGTCCAACACAACTGGCGCAAGTCATGCCCTCGACTTGAAGGCTGACATTCATATTATTAGACGATGTTTTTGTTTGCGTTTCCATAAGTTATACCTATAGAGATAATCCGATTGCTTTCAGCATAGACCTTAACATTATGGGAAGGTCAAGCGGATTTATCAAATTTTAGGATTTTATGCAAACGGATTTGGGGTAGGCTCATGGATTGTCCTTTATTTCATTCAAGGACAATCCAAATGTAGAATGGTTTAATGAGGGAATTTAAACAGCTATTTTTTTGTCTTGATCGTCTATTTCAGCTTGTGACTGTGCCGATTTTTGTACTTGAGTATAATTTTCCAGATCGAAGCGACGGGTGCGCTGACGATATTCCAATGTGAAGCCTGGCCAATTATTGGTATTTTTCCCTGTCGCAGTTTGATACCAACTGGTGCAGCCTTGAGACCACATAGTTGACTTCATGCGCTCCTGAATTTCTTGATTAAACTGTACTTGAATTTCAGCTTTCAGATCGGTGAAGGATAAATTGTTTTGGATATGGGCTTGAAGTGCATCTAGGATGTAATTCACTTGGCTTTCAATCATGTAGACGATTGAGTTATGCCCAAGATTGGTATTTGGGCCATACAGCATAAAGAAATTAGGGAAGCTGCTTACGGTTAAGCCTAAATACGCTTCTGCGCCATCGACCCATTGGTCTTTTAATTTTTTGCCATTCAGTCCTGTAATTTGCATGGGTGCCATAAACTCAGTTGCCTCAAACCCTGTTCCATAAATAATGGTATCGATTTCGCGATGTTTGCCATCTTTATCGACAATACCAGTTTCAGTAACTTCCTGAATCGCGCTATTGATGACATCGACATTTGCACGAACCAGACTACGGTACCAATGATTGGAAATCAAAATACGTTTGCAGCCAATCGGGTAGTCGGGCATCAGACGGTGGCGGAAATGTGGGTCTTTGATTTCCTCACGAATATGCCGCTGAAAAATATATTCGGCTAAAGGAATTTCATTCAGTGTGGCGGTAAAGCTCTTGAGGCGAATTTCGTTATAACTATATTGAAAGACACGATCCAGACTTTGCAAAATTGGAAGTTTTTGAAATGCTTTTCGTTCCAATGTTGAATAAATACGGTCTGGTTTTGGGATGACATAGGGTGCGGAACGTTGATAGATATCTAAATGCGCTACTTGCTTTGCGATCTCTGGGACAAATTGAATCGCACTGGCACCGGTACCAATCACAGCCACACGTTTATTATTTAAGTCGTAGTCATGCTCCCAGCGTGCAGAATGGAAAGCTTTTCCTTTGAAACGATCCAGACCTTTAATTTTCGGGTATGCAGGGCGGTTGAGCTGACCCACCGCAGCAATTAAAAATTCTGCCTCAAATTTTTCCCCAGTTACACTCTGAATCTGCCAAAGGCCTTGAGTGGCATCAAAATCAGCGCTGGCAATCTCAGTATTAAACTGGATATGCGGATAAAGCTGATATTTCTCGGTGCAGTGCTTTAAGTACTGATGAATTTCCTGCGATGAACCATAGCGGTTTTTCCAGCCAAGATCTTGTTCAAAAGAAAATGAATATAAGTGAGACGGAACATCACAAGCAGCACCTGGATAGGTATTGTCACGCCAGACACCACCGACATCATTGGCTTTTTCAAATAAAGTAAATTGTTCAAATCCAGCACGTTTGAGCTGAATGGCTAGCCCTAATCCACCAAATCCAGTTCCAATAATGGCGATACGAATATTTTTATTTGAAGATAATTGTTGTTTAAACATAACGGACTCAAGTGAAAAGTATCATGTATTGCTTGCAGAATAATCGTTTCATGCATTGATTTAGAGGATGGATCAGGACAAAATATTGTGATTAGCGGACATTGAGAAAATAGGTTTGAACTACTTATGGTCATATCAACGTAGTATCCATAGTATTCGTCTCATGGCAGATTTTGCGGCTGAACTGGGCGTGAGTCAGACACAGATTCTCAAGGGAACAGGACTGGAGCAGCAACAGTTGCTTGATCCCAATATGTTGGTGACTGGGCAGCAGGAATTACAGCTGATTCGCAATTTAGTCGAGACATTTAGCCACAGACCTTTGCTTGGCTTAGAGGTGGGTCAGCGTTATCACTTTACCACCTTTGGTTCGCTCGGCTTAGGCTTGATCAGTAGTGCCAATATTCGTGAAGCTTTGAACTTTGCTTTGGCCTATTTTCCTTTATCTTTTGCCTTTAGTCAGTTTGTGGTATCAGAACCACCCGAGACCAATAATATTCGAATTGATATAGAGGTAGATGAGGGAATCCCTCAAACATTACGGCAATTCATTATTGAGCGAGATATTGCCGCACTGATAAGCGTCCAACACGATTTGATTCCAGAGAATCTCTGCCAAAAAGTAGTATTTGGCTTTCAGTCCTGTGGAGAACAACAGCCTTATCATGAATTGTTTGGGGTGGCGCCTGAATTCGGTGGATCAAAAAATTACATTGTGCTCAATGCAGAAAAAATAGATCAAAAGTTGAGTATGGCAAATGAATTGATGTTACATTCAGCTGAGCAACAATGCCGAGAAATACTAGATAAGCGGCAATCTCAAAAAAAATATGCTGATCAAGTGCAACACATCCTTATGAATAGCAAGGGGAAAATTCTAACAATGGAAGAGATTGCGGATCGTTTATATCTAAACTCCCGCACCTTACGTCGTTATTTGGCGCAAGAACAAACCACATTTATTAAAATCAGGGAGGAAGCCCGAAAAATGATGGCAAATTCCTATTTGTCGTCAACACAAACTTCAATTGAGCAAATTTCTGAATGGTTAGGCTATGCCGAACCCGCCAGTTTTATTCATGCTTATAAGCGCTGGTATGGCAAAACGCCCCATGCAAGCCGACTAAAAAATAAAATGTAGAAAATAACGATTTAGTGGCATATAAAAGATAGACAAAAGGGAATAACTGTTCATCTTAATTCTAGAATGGACAGGTATCAGGAAGATAGAAAGGTAGCAGGCGATGCTTTTAGAACACGACTTAAGTCGATCCGAGTTTAGTCTTTTTTCAGAAATATTATGGAAATTAGGTTCAGGAAAAGGACAGGAGCGTTTACGTGAAACCGTGTTGGTAGATATCGCGACTTTATTAAGAGCCGATTTTGCTGCGTCTTATATTTGGGATGCAAAACAGCATCTATCCAAACAGGGCATTATGTGGCAAATCGATCCCAAAGCAATTCTTGAATATGAGCGTATTTGGCAACACGATGACCCGATTACGTCTCTGCTGCGGGAACGGCAACAAGCGACTTTCGTAAATGAGATCATTTCGATATCAGAGCTAAAGAAAACGGATTATTACAATGAGTTTTTACGCCCTTATGGTCTATATCATGGTTTAAATATTTATTTTGTTCGGGATGGGATAGATATTGGCGACTTGCGTATTTGGCGCGCTCAGGATTCGGTGATGTTTAGTGAGCGAGAGAAAAGGATTTTAAATTTACTCGAACCTTATATGACTCAAGCCTTACCCGTAGATTTATCGCCTCAATACTTTTTAACCCCGCGGGAGCAAGAAGTAGTCATGTTGGTGAGTAAGGGGCTGAGTGATAAATATGTTGCCAATTTACTGGATATCAGCTTCACCACGGTGAGAACGCATTTAAAAAGTGCCATGAAAAAAATGGGTTGTCATAATCGTACTGAAATGGCTGCATTGATGCATGCTTAATGGCCTCCTCAATTTTGAGGATATCGAACAAACTGAAAACGGTACAAATTATAAACATTATTACTTAAATGGATTTTAAGTCACAATGTTAAAGATGAAAGAAAAAGTATTTTTGGATCAAGGTATTCATCTTGATAAAGCCACAATCAAGGAAATTACAGCACTAGTTACTGAGCGCAAAGTTTCTTGTGAACAATTGCTAGATCACTATTTCGAAAAGATTGATACGCAGCAGTCCCTGAATGCTTTTATCAGTCTTGATTATGCTGCAGCGCTTCGACAGGCGCAATTTTGGGATCAATCTATTGCAGAAGGCAAACCGTGTCCTGCATTAATCGGGGTATTGCTGGCGGTTAAAGATAATATTCATGTTGCTGGTTTTAGCAATACGGCAGGAACACCTGCTTTAACCGGATTCAGACCCAAAGTAACGGCTCCAGTGATTCAAGCATTGATTGATGAAGGTGCGATTGTTGTGGGTAAAGCCAATATGCATGAGCTGGCATTTGGGGTCACAGGCTACAATACTGCAATGCATATTGAGGGTGTGATTGGCACTCGTAATGCGGTTAATCCCTTACATATTGCAGGTGGTTCTTCTTCAGGAAGTGCTGTTGCTGTCGCTGCAGGCATGGTGCCAATTGCAATCGGGACTGATACAGGTGCATCGGTCAGACTACCCAGTGCCTTAAATGGCTGTGTTGGTTTTCGTCCCACGGTTGGACGCTATGCTCAAGAGAGTATTACGCCAATCTCGCATACACGTGATACCGCAGGCCCAATGGCACATTCAGTATCCGATATCATCTTGATTGATCAATTGATTACTCAACAACAAGTCCCAGCTCGTATATCGACGCAACCCATCAGGCTTGGGCTATGTGCATATTTTTGGGAAAATCTGGATGAAGAGGTTCAGCAACAGGCTGATCAGGCACTACAACTTTTAAAAAATGCGGGGATTGAAATCATCAGTGTAGAAATGCCTGAGTTAGGGCAGCTGAATCATCGTATTTCATTTCCTGTAGTGATCTACGAGGGCAAATATGATCTGATTGAATATTTAAAAAACCATGAAGTTGGAATAGAACTAGACGCTATTGTGGAGCAAATTTCAAGCCCAGATGTACAGCAACTCTTTCAGCAGAATATTTTGCCTGAATTGATTGTGGATGAAACGGGTAAGTCTGTGGCGGTCGAAGCTTTATATCAGGATGCGATCACAACGGCTCGACCACAGTTGCTTTCACTCTATGAAAAAACCTTTAATGAGCACCAACTCAATGCTTTAATTTTTCCAACCTTAGCCATTGTTGCCCCATTGGCAAATGAGCAAGTGAGTTCAATTGAAAATTTCCAAAGGCTGATTCGCAATACTGATCCAGGAAGTAATATTGGTTTACCTGGGCTGAGTTTACCGATTGGCTGTGGCACAAAATCAAAATTACCTGTTGGATTGGAAATAGATGGTTTACCAAATACAGATCATGACATTCTTGCGCTTGGGGAAGTACTCGAACAGATTTTTAACAGTTTAAATCATCGCTAAAATGACTTCAGTTTTATAACAAAGTCCGTTTCATTGAGAATGGGCTTTGTCTGTCACTTGAAATAAGCACCGATATCTTTCTGATTAGATCGATAAGAACAGAGGATACAAATTGAAATGGCAAATCCGTATGTGCAAATCTAGTATTAGGCTTACTTTATAAAAACGGTTTAAGTTTATTTTATGTTTTTAAAGAAAATTTTAGGTATTTGTATTTTAACTAGCATGTTCGCAATCAGTGGTTGTCAAAAAAATGAGCAACATTCCAAAGAAAAAGTTGAAGATGTCAGTCAATCTGGTTTAAAACTCGATGCAGCACAGATGATGACGCATTTACATGTATTTGAACAAATTGCCAAACAGCATGGTGGCAATCGTGCTGTGGGTACGCAAGGCGGTTTGGCAAGTGCAGATTATATTTTAGATCAAGCCAAGAAAGCAGGTTTTAGTACAGAACTTCAGACTTTTGAAAATCGGGAAAAGACCAAAGGCAAGAATATTATTGTGGAGATTCCCGGAGAATCAACACAAAGCATAATTTTGCTGGGAGCACATTATGATTCAGTCAAAATGGGACCTGGCATCAATGATAATGCTTCAGGTGTAGCCTTATTGCTCGATTTGATGACACAATTATCGAGCCAAAAAGTAAAACCGAGACACACCATTCATCTGGCATTTTGGGATTCGGAAGAAGTAGGGATTGCAGGTTCTCAAGCTTATGTGGAGAAACTGACTGCTGAACAGTTAAAAGCCATTAAAGCCTATATCAATGTGGATATGGTCGGCACCAAAGATCCTGAAATCCTGATTGCAGATGGTGATAAATCATCTCTAGATGAAATGGAAAAAATGTTAAAAGAGCGTGGCATGCAGGAACAGGACTATAAACCACTCCTTGATGGTTTACGTAGTATTCCAAGCCATAGCGGTGATTTAGCATTAGAGAATACGCTTAAAGCATTTTTTAAAGCAAAAAATCTGGAAATTAAAGAAGATGTTGCAACTCTAACCGCAAGTGATACAGCACCGTTCTTAGGTAAAGTGCCTGTGGCCTCTGTGATCTTATTTAATGAGCAAATGAAAGGGGATGAACTTGAGTTCGCGCCGTGCTATCACAAAGCATGTGACACGATTGAGCAGGTCGATCCAAAGTCAATGCAATTGGCAGGTGATGCTGTGATTCATTTATTAACATCTTTAGATCAAGACTAATATCCAATTAAGGGATCATCTATATTAGATCAACCGCTGTATTATTAAGCATTGATAAAAATGACAAAATTATCATTTTCAGGTCATGCTGCTGTTGGGCTGCCTGTTCTATCTTATAGAGAGTTAAGAGAGAGAGCAGGTAAATAGAAATGAAAGCATTGGTTAAACTCATCTTCATCCTATCGTTTGCATCAACAGCGAGTTTAAGTTATGCAGATGGTGGTTTAATGTTCTTGGAAAAAAACCAAGAACGTAATGCAACTGTACAAGGCAATGATGGCCAAACGCCATCTAAATAATTCTGAGTTTCACAAGGATCATATAACTTCTCCCAAGTTGTATGGTCCTTAATCATTCCGCTTTAAAAATCATTCTAAAGACAATATTTTCACCTTCGATAAACACATCAATTTTCGCAGCGTGAATTTCGATAATTGACTTGGTAATCGCTAATCCTAAACCTGTACCATCTTCGGCTTTGTGTCGCGATGAGTCCAGACGATAAAAACGGTCAAAGAAACGAGACAGCTGTAAAGGGCTTAAAGTTTGCATTTCAGCAGATACTTTATTTTTAATCTGAATGATCGAATGCTGAGAATCTTGGCTCAGTTTGACTTCTAAAATCGAATCTGGCTCACCATATTTAATTGCATTCGAGATTAAATTATTAAAGGCTCGACGAATCATTGCAGGTTCGGCCTGAATAGATGCCTGACCTGTTTGCTTGAGTTGTATCTGTTTTTCTGATGCAAAAGCTTCAAAATATTCAAACAGCACCCGCATTTCTTGCTTTAAATCGATTTCTTTTTTGTTTTTTAAGGCGAGGTTATGATCCGATTTAGCTAGAAACAACATATCTGAAATCATTTTTGCTAAGTGTTCGTATTCTTCTAAATTTGAAAAGAGTACATCTTGATATTGCTCAATGGTTCTTGGCTTGGTTAAGGAAACTTGGGTTTGCATCATCAAATTATTGATCGGTGTCCTAATTTCATGGGCCAAATCACTTGAGAACGCAGAAAGTTTATCGACTGAAACCTCCAGTCGATTGAGCATGTCATTAAATGCCGTTGCCAAAGGGGTGAGTTCAATGGGTATATTACTGAGATCAAGGCGATTGGACAGATTATTTGCAGAAATGTTTTCTGACAGTTTTGCCATTTTCCGAATCGGGCCAAGACCTTGCCAAGTGGCCAACCAACCTAAAAACATCAGACCAATTACACCGAGTAGACCAATCATGAGCAACTGCTGTTTAAATGAATGCAGGAAGTAATAATTATCGGTGACTTCAATTGCAGCAATGATTTGCATGTTCTGATTGGTTTCGCCATAGCGAAGAACCTTATTCACCATGATGCCTTGATAACTCTGATCCTTATTTTTCCAATTAATCCATTGCCCATTTTGAGTTTGTATTAATTGGCTGAGATCGGTGTGATTATTCTTTTTGTTATAAATGGTCTGACCATTGGCCAGTTTGATCTGAATCACCAAATTATCATGCCCAATCAAGGCCTCATCTAAACCGTCCTTAAAATTGCTAGGTTTCTGTTGGAAAAGATTTTCAATCAGCTGAATTTTTCCTTCAATTTCTTTTTGATTTTGTTGATAAAAATAATTGACCACATGCTGATTGACGAATATTCCCATAACGATCAAGATCAGAATCGTGAATAGAGTGGAAATAAAACTGATTCGAAAGCCGATTGAACGAAATAATTTAGTTCTCATCTTCGATCTCTAGGACATAGCCCATGCCACGGATGTTTCTAATTAGTTTGGGGCTAAAGTCGGTATCAATTTTATTTCTGAGCCTGCGAATCGCGACCTCGACCACGTTAGTATCACTATCAAAATTAATATCCCAAACCAAAGCAGCGATCAGTGATTTTGGTAAAACTTCACCTTGTCTACGCATAAACAGTTCAAGTAAGGAAAATTCTTTGGCGGTCAGATCAATGCGTTGCCCAGAACGCACCACACGGCGTTTAATTAAGTCGAGATGTAGGTCTGCAACGGCATAGAAGGTTTGCTCTTCTTTAATTTGCCCACGTTTTAATAGGGTTTTAATACGTGCAAGTAGTTCGGCGAAGGCAAAGGGTTTAATCAGGAAGTCATCTGCACCGAGTTCCAAGCCTTTGACACGATCCTCAATCTGATCTTTTGCAGTAAGAAACAGCACTGGGAGGAAGGTGTTTACTTTGCGAATTTCAGTGAGGATTTTCCAGCCATCCAGCTTCGGCAGCATGACATCTAAAATAATCAGGTCATATTGTTCTGTCACAGCATGATGCAGACCAGAAATGCCATCTTGGCTCCAATCTGTCACATAGCCTGCTTCAGTTAAGCCTTTTTGGAGATAATCACCTGTTTTTTGTTCATCTTCAACAAGAAGTATTCGCATGCTTTCATCGAGCCCAAAGTTTTATCGTGTCATTTTAGCGTCAAAGATAATCAGATATTTATAAATGACAAAATTGTAATATTGCAGTCAGCTTCCTGACTTTATTCACCTTGAAACCATTTTGACAAAGCTACTTCGAAAATTTTCGCTTTATCCAATAATCTAAACTGAAATAGCGACCACCACCCAATACGATTAAAGCCAATAACATGATCAGATAAGTAACCGCAAACTCAATTCCATTATTTAAAATCACAAATGAGCCACTGGATGTTAGCCAGTCATAATTACCATAATTTTCTAGAATTCCCCGAGCTGCTTCCAGTTTTTCAGCAGAGGCGAGTACTTGTGCATTGGCAAAGGGTGCATTGGGATCGGCTATCGCTTGCCAGCCATTTGGCAGGTGTACAGTGAAAATGGCGACGAGCATGGTAATGATCAATGGAATACTAATCCACCGTGTCAAAAGACCAAGCGTTAAAAGCACAGCCCCAGCAAGTTCTGTTGATGTTGCTAACGTTGCCATGAGGTAAGGAAAGGGTAAACCCAAGCCCCAATCGCTATTGCCGAACCATTCCACCGTATCTGGAAAATGCATCAGTTTATTTGTGCCCGCCATCCAAAAGATTGGAACGAGATAACAACGTAAGGCAAGTGCCGCAATGCCATCCGCATGTTTGAGTGCTGAGCAGATGTTTTGATAGTACTGAGTCAGCGCATACAAAAAGTTCTTCATGATAATTTCACACCGAATAGGATTGAATGATCATTAGTCGGGTGAGGATTCAATTTCTTACATAAATTTTTTTTATTTGCACTGTAATAAATCGAGATTTACGCCGTCTAACTTTATGTACCTTTGTACAAACCGAGCATTTACCTTAAAAGGAATAGAAAAATGAGCAAACTTAATTCGATGACTTCAGTTGCAGCGTTATTAGCACTCTCTGTTGCGGGCGTAACCCAAGTGACTGTTGCAGCAACGACAACGACGACAGAGGCCCATGCCAGCAAAGCTGCTGATGGAAAATGTGGTGAAGCGAAATGTGGCGCCAATAAAGCCAAACAACAGCAAAAATCTGCTGAAGCCAAATGCGGTGCAGCAAAAAAAGCAGCAGACGCGAAGTGTGGCGCAGCCAAGAAAGCTGCTGATGCAAAATGTGGTGCAGATAAAAAAGTGGCTGACGGCAAGTGCGGGGCCAAATAATCCCTTCAATCATGGATGATGTCGGTCTAAAGCTTAGGTCGGCATCATTCTAATCATAGGAGTTTCACCATGGCTGAATTGGCTGGTGTAGGTCTGGGTTTAAGACGTGAGTTTATTGATGCGTTTTTAAATGCAGATACTCATCCAGATTTTATTGAAGTTGCTCCTGAAAACTGGATGGGCTTTGGTGGTCGGCACGCCAAGCTGCTTGGACAATGTGTTGAGAAAGCACCTTTAATTTGTCATGGATTATCTTTATCCATTGGTGGACCTCATCCACTCAATATTGAATTTATCCAGCAGGTTAAAAATTTTCTACAAAGCTATCAGGTGCCGATTTACTCAGAACATTTAAGTTATACCCATGATGGAGGCTATTTATATGATTTATTACCAATCCCGATGACAGAAGCTGCTGCGAATTATGTGGCTGAGCGTATTTTGCGGGTACAGGATATTTTAGGGCAGAGATTGGTGATTGAAAATGTGTCTACCTATTTAATGCCCAATGCAGAAATGCGTGAAGCAGAATTTGTACGTGAAGTGCTGCTCAAAGCAGACTGTGAATTGCTGCTTGATGTAAATAATGTCTATGTAAATAGTATTAATCATGGCAGTGATGCATATGGTTTTATTGATGCGATGCCCAAAGATCGGATTCGTTACTTACATGTTGCTGGCCATGAACAAGTTGAAAAGAATCTATTGATCGATACACATGGCGCAGCAATCAGTGATCCTGTTTGGCAACTCCTTCAATATACCTATCAAGTTTGTGGGGTTAAGCCGACGTTACTGGAACGTGACTTTAATATTCCATCTTGGCAACAGTTACAGAATGAATTGACCCGTATTAAAAAAATGCAACAGGAGGGTCGTGATGAAAGCAAGACAAATATCCTTTCATACCACGCAGCGACAGTTCTGTGACTGGATTCGTGATCCTGAATTAGAGCTACCACAAAACTTTGCAGCGCACCGTATGCAGGTCTATCGTGATTTGTTATTTAATAATGTCTGTTCATTTATCAACTTGGTCTTTCCTGTAGCGCGTAGCATCTTACCTGAACAGCAGTGGCAGCAATTATTGGCAGAATTTTTTCAAAAATCACAGTGTCAGTCGCCGTTATATAACGATATCTCGCTGCAATTTCGGGAATATCTCACGGAACAACAACATCCGATATTACAACAATATCCTTGGTTGGCAGAGCTATTGCAGTATGAATGGTTAGAACTTTATTTGGACACAGTCGAAATAGAAAGTCCTACTCTGACAAAAGATAAAAATTGGCAATTGATTACCCAAGTTTGGATACTGGCCTATCAATATCCCGTTTATAACTGGACAACGACAACTACGCTTGAACAGGTAGAACCTGCGCCAAGTGCTATTATGGTATGGCGAGATGATCTAGATCAGGTCTGTGTTGAACCTTTGTCACCTTTATTCGCCATGTTGCTTGAACAACTGAACCAAGCGAAGTTAACTGAATTCGGTATTTATCAACTGATCAAGACTGTGCTTCCTGAGTTTCATGAACAGGAAATTCAACAACAAATCTATGCGTTAAAAGCCTTATTAATTCGGTTAAGATTAATTCATATTCCTTATAATAATGAAGAGATACAGGGATGAGTTCAGCTTCAGCAAAAAAACATGATGATCTATTCAATCAATTGCACAATCCTGCTTTTTTGCAAGATTTAAGGCAACAGATGCTGAAATTCGCAATTTTACAACTGTCTTCAATACAGCAAGCTGAAGATGTTGTTCAGGAAGCACTGACTAGCGCGTTTCAACATCTAGACTCATTTAGCGGACGGGCGGCATTTAAAACCTGGGTGTTTGCAATTTTAAAAAATAAGATTATTGATTTGATTCGGCAGAAATCTCGTTTAGTCAGCATGAGCGAGTTGTTTAAGGATGAAGAAAGTGAGCTGAGCATAGATGAGCTCTTTGATGCTTCTGGACATTGGCATAAATACGAAGCACCACAAGCATGGCAAAGCCCTGAAGAAATGATGGAGCAGCAAGATTTCTGGATTATTTTTGATGCTTGTCTTAATCATTTACCTGCCAAATATGCACAGGTATTTATGCTACGTGAGGTGATCGAGCTGAGTTCCAATGAAATTTGTGAGAAGCTGGAACTGACAGTTTCACATTTTAATGTACTAATGTATCGCAGCCGCACACGACTACGTGAATGCTTAGAAAATAAATGGTTATTGCAGGAGGATTGCTCATGTTGACATGCCGCCAAGCCACCCAGTTATTATCCGAGAAACAGGATAGAGCATTGCTGTTACGAGAGCAGAGTAATCTGCAATTGCACTTATTTGCTTGTCGTTCTTGCCGTCGTTATGGCAAACACATGAAAACTTTAAGTGTGTTATCAAAACAATTTAAAAATGTTGATCATTAAGCTTTTAAACTACTCAGTTTAGGCTATATTAATGTGCTCTAGCGGATATAAGAGATTAATTTCTAAAATAATATTTTTTAAGTTTTTTGCACAAAGATAAAGAATAAGCGATAGGCCTGAATGCTATGGGCTTCACATAAATTTCATATCGAATTGACTAAGATTATAAGCATAAGAAGAGATGGGTTAGGAACAATCAATGTTAAAGTTTTTTCTGGGATGGATAGACAGTTGGTCGATTACGGATACTTCAGGATTAGCAGAATTCGAAGCATCTAAAACCAGCAAAGATACTCAGATCCAATGGTTGCGAATTATTCCGTTTATTTTATTGCATATCGCTTGCTTAGCTGTGTTTTGGGTGGGTGTTTCATGGTTCGCTGTCTGGTTTATGGTTCTCTTCTATATGATTAGAATGTTTGCAATTACAGCATTCTTCCATCGGTATTTATCACATAAAACATTTCAAACATCACGCTCAGTACAGTTTATTTTTCTTCTGATTGGGACCATGAGCGCACAACGTGGTCCACTCTGGTGGACGGCACATCATCGTTATCACCATCGTTTCACCGACACTGAACATGACCCACATTCATCGACACATGGGTTTTGGTATAGCCATGTTGGATGGTTCTTGAATCAGCAGAACTTTTCCACTCGCAAAGAAATTATTAAAGATTGGCTAAAATTCCCTGAGATTGTTTGGTTAGACCGTTTTAGTTTTGTCATTGTTTTAATAACCGCTTTTGCGATTTATTTGCTAGGCGATTGGCTAGCCTTTGCTTATCCCAATTTGGGTACTTCAGGACCACAGTTGCTGGTTTGGGGATTTGTGGTTTCAACGCTGTTATTGATTCATGCGACTTTATGTATTAATTCGCTCGCTCATCTTTACGGGCGCAGAGATTTCGATACCAAAGACAACAGTCGTAATAATCTGTTTTTATCGATCATCACTCTAGGTGAAGGTTGGCATAACAATCATCATTATTATGCTGGCAGTACACGGCAAGGTTTTTTCTGGTGGCAAATTGATGTCACTTATTATGTCCTAAAAGCGATGTCTTTTTGTGGACTCATATGGGCAATCAAGCCTGTGCCTCAACGGATATATGATGCGCATAAAATCCATCTAGACAGTTTGAAAACTAAGATAGAAAAGAACAGTGACGGGGGTGTTTTATGAAAATTGCAATCGTCGGCTCTGGGATATCTGGATTATATGCGGCTTGGAAGTTATCAAAACAGCATCAAGTTACCATCTTTGAAAAAGAAAACTATTTTGGTGGACATACCGATACACATGAGTTTCGGATTGATCAAAAAAAAGTTGCCATAGACAGTGGTTTTATTGTTTTTAACGCACATAACTATCCATTATTTAGTGCGATGCTTGCCGAGCTTGGAGTCAAAGCACAGAACAGCGACATGAGTTTTTCAGTCAATAATCAGGTGACGGGGCTACAATATAATCCTTCAAAAAAATGGTCGTTATTAACGAGACCACAAAATTTTCTAAATAAAAACTTTCGCTTAATGTTATCGGATTTAGTTCGCTTTTATCGAGAAAATAAAGAGATTGCTGTTGATGAACTTGATACAAATTTAAGCATTGAAGAATATCTCAATAAACATGGTTATTCACAAGTCTTTAGAGATGAGCACTTATATCCAATGTGCGGAGCACTCTGGTCAAGCCCTGTGGAGCAGATTGGCAAGATTCCGTATAAGTTTGTCGTTAGTTTTTTTCAGCATCACCGGATGTTGCAATTAAAAGATCGCCCACAATGGCAAACGGTCAAAGGCGGATCAGCATCTTATATCTACGCGATTCAGCGTGAATGCCCAACGCTCATTTGGAAGAAAACTGAAGTACAACATGTAATAAGAAGTGAAAATCATATTTCAATTATAACTGCGCATGGGCAGGAGCAATTTGATTGGGTGATTTTTGCCAGTCATGCCGATGATACTTTAAAGTTGCTTAAAGAGCCTTCCGAGAAAGAGCATGACATATTAGGGTGCTTTGCTTATCAAGATAACGTGATGGTCGTCCATGCTGATAGATCAATCATGCCAAAATCCCAATCGCAGTGGGCCAGTTGGCACGTACATGTTACAGCTCAAAAAGAAGCTTCGGCGGATAGCGTTCATTACGGGTTTAGCTACTGGATGAACAGTTTGCAGAATCTGGACTGTAAGACGCAGGTTTTTTCTACGCTCAATCCAAATATGCCAATCGCCAAAGATCATATTTATGTTGAACGACATTATCGGCATCCTGTGTTCAATCAAACTGCGATTGCAGCACAATCTCGCTGGCATGAGATAAACGGCTACAAGCGTAGTTCATTTTGCGGTGCTTACTGGGGATGGGGATTTCATGAAGATGGTGCGAGAAGCGCTGACCGCGTCGTGAACCATCTGATGTCAATTGCTGATGAAGATATGGGGGGAGTCGATGTTAGAAGCTCAACTTGCAATTGCGAAAGCTAAAATCAGGCATCGCCGTTTTAGCCCCAAACCTCATCAGTTTGAGGCGACATTGAGCTATTTATATTTTGATCCAGATCGAATAGCGGAAAATCTCAAACAATCAAGGTTATGCTCTACAAACCATTGGAATATTCTCAATATATCTGATCAGGATTTCCTTAAAGGCTATAGCGGTAATTTGCGAGAAAAAATAACAAAAATTTTATTGCAGCAAGCAGATACGATTTTGACCACGCAATCAGAAATCCGTGTCTTGGCCTTACCACGAAGCTTGGGTTTTAGTTTTAATTCGGTTGTGTTCTATTTCATTTTAAATCGTCAAAAACAGCCTGTCTTCATACTGAGCGAGATAACCAATACACCTTGGAATGAGCACAAGGTTTATGTACATGATTGCCAGCAGAAGTTGAAAAATCATAGTCCTTATGACAGTTATGAGTTTGATTTCGAGAAAAGTTTTCATGTCTCGCCATTTATGCCAATGGATATTCAATACAAATGGAAATTTAACTTCTCTAATAGTCAAAATGTGATTCATATGCAGCTTTATCAAAACCAGCAATTCATTTTTGATGCAACGATGCGGTTTGGATTAGCGCACATCACACTTCCTTCACAGCTTAGTCGTTATGCTATTCAACATATATTTGAACCTTTCAAAATGTTAGCTTCAATTTATGTACAAGCATTTCAACTCTGGCTTAAAAAAGTTCCATTTTATCGACATCCCAAAAAGAATAAGGATTTAGAACGAGATGATAAAAACGCTAATTTTTGGTGAACAAGACACACTTCCATTGGTTTTACGCGGCTTGCTGAAACTTCGACATGGACAAATTCACTTTCGTGGTGAATGGAATGGAACTGTCGGTGAAGTTTCTGATCTGGAAGTAACTGTAGATATTCATCACAAAGATCTAATCGATCTCATTTTTAAAAATGGTGTGCTTGGTGCCGCGGAGGGCTATATTCGTGGCCATTGGAGTAGTGAAAATCTGGTCGAACTCATTCAGATATTGGCAAGAAATCGCGACGTTTTGGATAAGATCAATCAAAACCTTATATCACAAGCCAGCCAATTGTTATTAAAAGCATGGTATAGATCCCGCAAAAATTCGTTGGCAGGCAGCCGTAAAAATATTGCGGAGCACTATGATTTAAGTAATGATTTTTTTAAATTATTTCTTGATTCTTCCATGATGTACTCTAGTGCAGTGTACAAGCACAAGGAGATGACGCTAGAGCAAGCTTCTGATTATAAAAAAGAGTTGATCTGTCAGAAGTTACAACTTAAACCCATGGATCATCTGGTTGAAATCGGTAGTGGCTGGGGAGGTTTTGCTATCTATGCCGCTCAGCATTACGGCTGTAAAGTAACCACGATTACCATCTCACAAGCGCAATATGATGAAGCAATCCAAAGAGTTGCCGATGCTGGTCTAAGCCATCGAGTTAATGTCCAACTTAAGGATTATCGGCTACTAGAGGGGAAATTTGATAAGTTAGTTTCGATC
This sequence comes from Acinetobacter sp. UBA991, assembly GCF_002292065.1. Lineage (NCBI taxonomy): Bacteria > Pseudomonadati > Pseudomonadota > Gammaproteobacteria > Moraxellales > Moraxellaceae > Acinetobacter > Acinetobacter sp. UBA991. Next base: position 378,586 of record NZ_DBBF01000027.1, read on the forward strand.
GAAATGATTGAAGCTGTTGGTGAGCAATATTTATCTAATTACTTTAATCAATGTAGGTCTTTATTAAAACCAAATGGCCTAGGTCTGATTCAAGCCATTACGATTGAAGATGCACGATATAAAAAAGCACTGCATAGCGTAGATTATATTAAGCGCTATATTTTTCCCGGGAGTTTTATCCCATCTATCAGTGTGTTAACACAAGCGGCTTCAGAGCAGAAGTTACGCTTGAAACATCTGGAGGATATTGGCCAAAGTTATGCTGAAACCATTCATCAATGGCGGGAACGTTTTTTAAATGCCGAAGCACAAGTTCTTGCTTTAGGTTTTGATGAAAACTTTATTCGAATGTGGGACTTTTATTTGTGTTATTGCGAGGGCGGCTTTAAAGAAGGGGTCATTAGCGATGCACAGCTTTTATTTGAAGCAAGCCCTTATTAATTATCCACTGATTTAACGTATCAAGGAGACAGTGATGTTGTGGCAATTGTTTTTACTTGATGCTGTGTTAATGACAGGTTGTTGGTTATGGGCAACATACAATCACCGTGCTGGCATTGTTGATGTTGTTTGGAGTTTTTGCATTGCGCTGAATATTCTGCTGACTGCATGGTTAGTGGATGATGCTTTGATTCATGTCAGGTTGTTTATTGGCATATTCAGTTCAATCTGGTTTATGCGTTTAAGTTGGCATTTATGGCGTCGGTATCAAGCGGAATCAGTGGAAGATCGCCGATATGCCAATATGCGTCGTGCGATGGGGAAATATCAACATATTGGTTTTTATTCCTTTTTTATGTTTCAAGCAGGTTTGGCAATCTTATTTACCATCCCGATGTGGACTTTGCTTCATGTGCCGAGTTCTGTCTGGAGTCCACAAACCCATGTTTTTTTGATCATTGCGGGAATTGTTATGCTGATTGCATTTCTAGGTGAAGTGGTCGCAGATCAGCAATTGTTTCATTTCAAGCAACAAAAACAAAATGATGGCAAAACCATGGATCAAGGTCTGTGGCGTTATTCGCGGCATCCCAATTATTTTTTTGAATGGATACACTGGTTTGCATATCCAATAATAGGACTTGCAGCAGGGTTATACAGTCTATGGATATATCCAGTCTTGATGTGGCTATTTTTGTATTACATCACCGGTATTCCATTTAGTGAACAACAAGCATTAAAAAATCGAGGTCAAAATTATCTCGATTACCAAAAACGAACTTCAATGTTTATTCCGTGGAAACCAAAAGAGTAGGTACGCACATGGACTTTATTATTAATCAATCATTAAAACTTGTTGAAAGTGGCTTAGTACCCGATCAGGCGATTCGTGCAGCAATTCGTGCACTCAGCAAGAAGCGTTTGATTCAAGAAGGTCGCTATGACCCCGAACAAGGTGCTCAACGTTATATGGATGTGCTGAATATGTTGAAGCATAGCCAGATCGCAATTGAAACCGATAAAGCCAATGAGCAACACTATGAATTGCCCACGGCTTTTTTTGAGGCGGTTTTAGGAAAACGACTTAAATATAGTGCCTGTTTCTTTCCACATGATCGAACTGGATTAGATGAAGCTGAAGAGTTTGCATTGCAGATTTATAGCGATCGTGCCCAGTTAAACGATGGGCAATATATCTTGGAATTAGGGTGTGGTTGGGGTTCGTTTACGCTGTGGATGGCAGAGCGTTATCCAAATGCAAAAATTACGGCTGTTTCCAATTCAGCGACGCAACGTCAGCATATTTTGTCCAAAGCTGAGAAATATGGCTTGATGAATATTGATGTTATTACCTGTGATGTCAATGTACTTGAATTGCAGCAAAACGCATTTGATCGTGTTGTTTCGGTTGAGATGTTTGAACATGTAAGAAATTACCAAAAGCTTTTTGAAAAAATTCAATCGTGGCTCAAAGCGGATGGACTGTTATGGTGTCATATTTTCTGTCATCGTTTCTTACACTATCCTTTCGAAATCAAAAGTGAATATGACTGGATGTCGCGATACTTTTTTACAGGTGGATTGATGCCTGCAAGTTCGACATTTTTACACTTTCAACAGCATCTGGAATTGTCGCAACATTGGCAATGGTCTGGAACTCATTATGAAAAAACAGCAAATGCATGGCTGGAAAACATGGATCATAATGCTGAACAATTAAAACCACTTTTTGAAAAGGTGTACGGGCAAGATGCGGCGGCATGGTGGCAACGTTGGCGTATCTTTTTTATGGCTTGTGCTGAATTGTTTGGATTTGAGCAGGGGCAAGAATGGATCGTTGGTCACTTCCTGTTCAAAAAGAAAGCCGTATAATTAAAACAAGCAGTTGTGTAAATAGGCAAGATTATGTTTAAAACCAATAAAAGCGATGCCAATAACCGTCCACTGAGTCGGATGTTTAATCGTTATTATTGGTTGCAAATTGGACTGATCGCGCTTTCGATTATTATTGGGATTGCATGCAGTGCCTGGGTGATCAAAGGCTCATTGCTTAAAACCGCACTTGAACAAGAAATGGAGCATTACTGGATGCGTGTTGATCGTAATCCAAATGCTGATTTACCCGATACTAAAAACTTATATGGCTACCGTTGGAAAAGTGAAAAACCACCTTTAGCATTTCAAAATCAATCGCTAAAACCAGGTGTTCACCGAATCTTTGTCGACGGCAAAGATCGTATGACCGTTTATGGTGAAAAAAATGGGCAGCATGTGCTACTGGTTTTTGGTGAAAGCAATGTCAATAAAATCGTTTGGATGTTTGGTTTAGCACCGTTAATGTTCAGTCTTATTGTGCTGTATAGCATCTTATGGTGGTCAAATCGGCGGGCCAAACGTTATTTTTCGCCAATTACCCGTTTAGCAAATGCCTTAGAACATATTGATTGGGCACATCAGTATAAGGAGGCATCTCCATTCCAAGGAATCGGTACCAATGGCAATATGGAAGCTGAATATTTAAAACAAGCATTAGAAAAATACCATCAAGTATTGAGTGAGTTTATTAACCGAGAGCGCGAATTTACAGGCGATGTCAGTCATGAATTACGGACACCATTGACGATTTTAAAAGGGAATGTGCAGCTGTGTCAGGTCAAATACGGTGAAGATAAATCACTGCATCGTATTTCGAATACCATTGATGATATGCAATTACTGGTTGAAACTTTGCTGGCAATTGCACGTAATACAACCAATACATTGATTGCAGAGCAAGTGAAGTTGTCCAATATCATCAGCGATTTAGTCAGAGATCTGGAACCTGTCAGTCAAGGCAAGGGCGTGCAGATTTTTGTACAAGATGATGCTGAGGAATCAGCCCGATGGATTTATCCTTCAATGACTAAAATGGTGTTGAGCAATATTTTACGCAATGCACTGAATTATTCTCAAGGTTCTAATATTCATATCATTCATCGCAAAAATAGTATTCTAATTGCCGATAATGGGATTGGTATTGCAATGCCAAATGATTGTAAGGTTCAGGAGTTAAATAGTTCACAACTTCAACTTACCGCCAAAGGTCACGGCATTGGTTTACAGTTGGTTAAGAAATTATGTACCCAGTTGGGCTGGCGAGTTGAGTTGTTCGATCGACAATATTATTTAAATACACATCCTCATCTGCAATTGGAAAATACAACAGGCTTAATCGTCGTCGTATATATAAATTAATGCGCTGTCATATCCAAAGCAACTTTTAGACCTACACCAGATATGGTATGGATCAATTTTTCCTGAAAAGGTTTATCGATCATCTTTCTTAAATTGTAGATATGGCTACGTAATGCATCGCTTTCAGGTTCTTCATCGCCCCATAACTCGATAATAATTTCTTGTTTGGTAATCACTTTGGGAGAGTTTCGCATCAAAATTTTTAACAATTTGAATTGAATCCGTGGCAATTCAATTGATTGACCTGCGCGTGTTATGGTTTGAGTCGCACTGTCTAGAATCAGATCGTGAATTTGAATTTTACTGCTTGATACTTCACCAAGAGATCGCTTAATCAGGGCACGTACACGCATAACCAGTTCATTAAAATCAAAAGGTTTTACGAGGTAGTCATCTGTTCCTGCGCTAAAACCTTTTAATTTGTCATCGAGTGTATCTCTGGCGGTTAACATCAAAATAGGAATATCTTTGCCTTGATCAATTCGGAGCCATTCACATAAGTCATACCCTGAGCCGTCAGGTAAATTGATATCCAGCAAAAGTAAATGATACGGATGTGTTTTTAAAAAGTTACGGGCGGCATCGAGGTTACGTGCATGATCCACCACGAAGCCATGTTGTTCTAGAAATTCACAAACTGTGGCGGCAAGCTCATAATGATCTTCCACCATAAGAATAAATTGATTGTTCATAATAATTAGATCAAGTTATTGATTTAGTAATTGTTGCTTTAATTTAGCATTAAAAGGTGAGCTTCCAAACCATATTTTGAAATATTGATTCGCTTGTGGGTCTGTGATCGAACCTAACAATTTCTGATTAAGAGAGAGCTTTAATTGTTGGTTCATTTGATTATAGGCTAAAGAATATAAATCACCTTTTTTTACAGGTTTGTACAGTTCAGTAATTTGGTTTAATACAGAGTCGTTAGCAAAATTGCTAATATTTTTTTTAAGATAATAGTTGGCTGCTTTTTTGAATGCCCATTCTGGAATATTTTGGTCGTAAGAAAAATCTAATTGAATATTTTGACTTTCCCAATTCTGATGGCAATTGTCCGCATAGTAGCTGACAGTGCCTACTGTTTTTGCAGTAACGACTAAAGGTGCTGTTTTACATTTCTGCATATTTGCATAGGCTGGATTAGAATTTAATATCAGTAATAAAAAAATACATCCCAATTGCATAAAATAATTATTCATTTTTTCACCTAGATGCTACTGTTTCGTCAGTCTGTTTTATTTATATATATTGAGTCATATTTAATAAGTGTAGAAGTTCAGACCACGTTCAATCCTTTGAATTTCATAGCTTGCATAGCTCAAATTGGTTTGATCACGGTCTAAAATTGCATAGAGGAAAACACTATGGTTGGTTTCTAGTGGTGTAATAATGTGGTATTGATGATCCGTACTCATGAGCACACTTTCTAGAAAATCATGAGGACTAATTTCATCCATTAATTTTTTCTGGTAGTTAAATAGATTCACACCTTCAGTCACCGCGAAATCAAAATTAAAAAACTCTTCACCTATAGTTTCTAAAATAGAACCATCAAAAGCATCGACTAAGGCCAAAATAATTAAACCTTCAATCTTATTTAATTGTTCTAATAACGAAATATTGTTCATAGTTTATTCTGCACTTATTTGCGTAAATCTTAGACTATTTCTTAAAGGGGAGAAGCAAAGAATAGCCTGTTCCGATATATGGAACAGAGCGATATAAACCATTCGCTGGGTCCCAATAGTCTTGTTGAAATATGATGAGATGTTCAGCATTCACTTTGATTTGGCTAATGCCATAGGAAGACATTGTTTTTATTCGACCAAACATTTTAAAATCATAGGTCATTTGCCAATGAATATAAGCAGAGTCATTTTTATTGGTTGCACTAATTAATTTTACCGATACCTTACTGACATGTTTATTCATTCCCTCAAAATGCTTCATCAGCTCTTTTTTAGTTGAGAATTGAGAGAGTGTGTCATTTATGTATAAATTATCAGCATAGAGTTGGCTTGCATTTTTTACAAAACTTAATGTGCCCATACTATTAAATGCGGAAACAAAATCCAGACCAATCATTTGAGCTTGTGCATCACTTAAGGGGATTCCACGGATTTGTTGATTTGCTTTCTCATAATCAGCGGTATAACTCGATATGCTTTTACAAGCAACTAAGGAGAGTAAGCTCAGTGTTGAGATAGCCAGTGTTTTTATAACATTCATATTGATGATCTCACTCCTTTTAAAATTATAATAAAATTTGGAATGTGAACCCGATGTGAAATCACGCATTGATCTGGTATGAATAGCTTTTTTATTTTTCAAACAATAAAAAAGGAAATCATTAGATTTCCTTTCTTCAGTATCAATTTAAGAGCCTTATAGTTTGGCTTGACGTTGTGCGATGTATTTTTCGTTAAAGAAGCCACCAAATGGAATAAAGGCAAGCACAAATAATCGAAGCAATTCTACGCCAGACCAAAGTGAAGCCGTACGGACTAAGTTCCAAAGATAGAATAAAAATGCCAGACCATGAATCGGCCCCATGATCTTTGTCGCTATCGGTAAATCAAATGCGTACTTGAGTGGAATCGCCACGAGGAATAGCAACAATAAAGTGACGGCTTCAAGCACAGAAGCGAATCGCATCTGTTGCAACTTCTTTGTCATTGCGCTCATAAAATAGCTCCAGGAGATTGATAAAAGAATAAAAATTAACGAAGCATACCATCTTTGAGAGCGAGCGCATTAATATTGTTGGTAACGATTCTTATTTAATCATGCTGATAAAAAGGGGAATCGTATGGCAGAGAAGTAAAAGAATTTTCTACTGATTTAAGGTATGACCATGAGAGGCAAGAATCTTTGCTGATTAAAATTAAGTTAGATAGACAGGTAATATGCTGATATTTAATTCAATAATAGGTTTTTCATTCAACTGCTTTGTCATTTTACTTACTAAACAGACGTGAATGTAAAGTTTATGCAACTTGTTGCATAAAAACTTTTATCTGGATATGATGAAGTGAATTTTAAAAAGTGAAATGCTTCTTATTTCCAAAAAAGGCTTTATCTATTTGAAATAATGAGTATCTAAAGGATAAAAGTAATGTCAAAAATTCCAGAATTAATGAAAAACCTGAGACTCCCTGTAATTGGTTCACCTTTATTTATTATTAGCACGCCCAAGCTGGTGTTGGCGCAATGTAAAGCAGGTGTGATTGGTTCGATGCCGGCATTGAATGCACGACCTGCCGAAAAGCTAGAAGAATGGCTGAAAGAGATTACTGAAGGAATTGCTGAACATAATGCCTTACATCCAGACCGACCTGCGGCACCTTTTGCAATCAACCAAATCGTGCATAAAAGTAATAATCGTTTGGAACATGACATGGAATTGATTGTCAAATACAAAGTACCGATTGTGATTACATCACTGGGTGCAAGAACAGAAATCAATGATGCGACACATAGTTATGGTGGTGTCGTTTTGCATGATGTCATCAACAATACCTTTGCTAAGAAAGCGATTGAAAAAGGGGCTGATGGTTTGATTGCAGTGGCTGCAGGTGCTGGTGGGCATGCGGGCGTCAAGAGTCCATTTCCATTAATTCAGGAAATTCGTGAATGGTTTGATGGACCTTTGGCTTTGTCTGGTGCGATTTCTACTGGTGATGCGGTTCTTGCGGCACAGGCGATGGGAGCAGACTTTGCTTATATTGGTTCAGCATTTATTGCCACAGATGAAGCCAATGCAGAAGACGCTTATAAGCAGGCGATTGTCGATCATAATTCAGATGAAATTGTCTATTCCAACCTATTCACTGGTGTACATGGCAACTATCTGGCACCAAGTATTCGTGCGGCGGGGCTTGATCCAACCAATTTACCTGAAGGCAATCTGAAAGATATGGATTTCAGTACACCGAATGAAGATGGTACACAGCATAAGGTCAAACCATGGCGTGACATCTGGGGATGTGGTCAAGGTTTAAATGCAATCAAAGCCACCACCTCAGTCGAAGAACTCGTGAGCCGACTTGAAAAAGAGTATCTCGCTGCAAGAAAACGTCTCATGCTTTAAGTTTTAAAATCAGGCCTTAATTTCTAAGGCCTGATAAGTTTTATGATGCTGTTTTTAACAATGAGTATTCACTTATTGAAACGGTTCCCTCAGAAAGTCGAGTTAAAAACAGAAGATTTTAAACCTGCTCAAAAGTAAGCCCAGCATGTTTTGTTAAACGTTGAATAAATCGATCATCAAACATGGTCGCAGGTGTCCAAAAGCCACCTTGAGGCGTAGATTTTTCGCCATCTTTGGTATGGTCAATGGCAAGACTCAACGCTGCTTGTCCCAACATTTTGCCTGTAGAGCCATAACCAGGATCACGGTCACCAGTTACTTTGATTTTTAGGCTTTGTCCTGCATCGGTTTTACCCACAAAACGTAAGTCAAATCGTCCTGCCAATTGTTGCTCCGGCGTAGGGCCTTCTCCCGGCTTTGGTAATAGATAACGTTCCATGACTTGGCTAATCGGTTTACTGACCGCAGCGAGCATAAATGCACCGAGACCAGAGACGACAGCTAAGGCTTTTAAACGTCCTTTTAGCCCTTCACCAGTCAAAATCGCTTCGTTGTAGCGAAAGTTGTTGCCATAGGCATTACCGGATAAAGCATTAGAACGCTGTACCACACGTTCATTTACAGCAGCCATGACAAAAGGCGCAATCCATGCATTAAAATCAGGATCGAATTTGGCACTTTTGATATAAATCTGTCTTTGGGTATTGCCATGATCTGCGGGGCAGAGAATGTATGGATTAAGTAGATCTTTACGCAATGCAGGATCAGCCGCAGCCTCTTGAATCACATTGATCAAACTAGCGACTGTACCACCCGATGCACCACCTTTTAAGGTTTTAACCCGCATGGAAACTTGAGTGGCAGGCGCATTAAACTGCTGTTGTGCTTGTTGCTGCAGGTAATAAACGCCCATATCCGATGGAACTGAATCAAATCCACAGCAATGCACAATACGCGCACCTGAGAGTTGTGCTTGCGCTTCATACTTGGTGATCATGTGTTTAATCCACTGGGTTTCTCCAGTCAGATCACAATAATCTGTTCCGTTATTCACACAGGCTTGAATTAACGGTTCACCATACAAAGCATATGGGCCAACCGTTGAGACGACCACACGTGTTTGTGCACAGAGCGCATCGAGTTCGGTTTGATTATTGGCATCGGCAACCAAGATCGGGACAGCTTGGCCAATAGGGCCAAGCGCATCTTTGACCTGTTGTAATTTCTGCTGTGAACGTCCAGCAATTGCCCAACGGATCTGTTCTTTTTGAGTGGCAAAATATTCGGCCAAATACTGAGTTAGAATCTGGCCGACGAAGCTAGTCGCACCAAAGACCACAAGATCATAATTTAATTTTGTCATTACTTGTTTTTCCTTAACGATTTGATGAGTTGAATATTAAAGTGCTTTGGGCAAATGGAGAATGACTTGTGTGTCTTGAACCACGTCTAAACGAAGAATCTTCGACGCACCAAGTTCATCTAATAATTGACTCAAAGGACCACCATGACGGACTAATTTGACTTTTCTAGGCAGAAGTTTTTGTCCAAAAGATAAGACATTAGATTGAACCAAGGTTTGCTGCCATTTGCCATCAACCAGATGTAACATCGTCGCTTGACTCATATGTGATTCAGATTTTACTGAATGCAAATTGGGTGTTGGGGCAAACAGGCTTAAATCGATTTTGCCAGATGTATCTGTTAGGCTCGCATTCACGTCTTTGGAGCTGATATCGACCTTAATTTCAGTGAGCCATTTAGGAAGTTGGTAACCATAAACACCACGGACCCGCGCAATTTCTGTATCTACAGGTAGCGCTAAAACATGTGCGTAAAAATGGCGTTGACGAATTGAATTGATGAGTTCCAAAGCATGCGGAGTGCGTGCATTGGGCTTACGCACCACAATTGCAACAGAGACTTCATTATATGGATCGTTATCACAAACAGAGTATGTAAAGAAGGTAAGGGCGACCAGCCCATAGCCAGGAAAGGCCTGTAAAGGTTCTAAAGGAGCGGGTAATTTTTTCTGGAGTTGTTTAAATGGTGCTAACATCAACACTTGCACATTGCCACTACGATAATAAAAATTGGGTGCCCAAACTGGACCAACTCTCGATTCAACCCATTGTTTAGGCGTTTTGCGAAAGAAATCAATATTGCCAGCGGCAGGATCTTGTGCAACTTGATCTAAATCGGGATTCATTCTAAACCGGTCATAATATCCACCTTTGGGAACATTGACTTTTTGTTGCCCAAACTCAACTTCAGTAAACTGTTTATTGCTTTGCATATTCGTAAACCTTTGATTGACCAAGTCATTCAAAATGCCTGCCAATGACAAGAACATTTCTTATATCTGAGTTCACTATAAGATTAAAGTGAACTTTAATGTCAAGCAGCAAAATTTGATATTTGATAAGTACAAAGCTGGTTCGTTGAAACAATGTAAAGAAAATAAGTGCTGAAAACATTTAACTTTGTGAAAAAAAACATTGATCTCAATGAGTAAGTCTATTGATCATTCGTTTATTTTTAATCATTAAATTACATTTTTATTATCAGAATAGGACTAAAAGCATTGACCTTAAAGCGAACTTTAATCTTAGTATAGAAACACTATCCACACGGATGGTACTTAAAAAATGTAGTTATAAGTAAATTAATTAGAACATAGATCATGAATCGACAGTGTAAATCTTACACAGGAGAAACAAAGATGGCATTCGTTACGACAAAAGATGGTGTAGATATTTTTTATAAAGATTGGGGACCTCGCGATGCACAGGTCTTATTTTTTCATCATGGTTGGCCACTCAGCTCAGATGATTGGGATGCCCAACTATTATTCTTTTTAAATGAAGGTTTCCGTGTTGTCGCACATGACCGTCGCGGGCATGGTCGTTCCAGTCAAGTCTGGGATGGGCACGATATGGACCATTATGCAGATGATGTTGCAGCTGTAGTGCAGCATCTTGGGATTAAGAATGCGATTCATATTGGCCACTCAACAGGTGGTGGTGAGGTGGCTCATTATATTGCACGTCATGGTGAAGCGAATGTTGCCAAGGCCGTTTTGGTGAGTGCGGTACCACCTATTATGGTCAAAACAGCCAATAATCCTGACGGTCTACCTAAAGAAGTCTTTGATGACTTGCAAAATCAGTTATTTAAAAACCGCTCGCAATTTTACTATGATTTACCAGCGGGGCCTTTCTACGGTTTTAACCGTCCAGATGCAAATCCATCTGAACCTGTGATCTGGAATTGGTGGCGTCAGGGCATGATGGGTGGCGCAAAAGCACATTATGATGGCATTGTGGCCTTTTCCCAGACTGATTTTACTGAGGACCTGAAAAAGATTTCAGTCCCTGTATTGGTAATGCATGGTGATGATGATCAAGTTGTACCTTATGAAAATTCTGGGGCATTGTCTGCCAAATTGGTACAAAACGGAACTTTAAAAACCTACAAAGGTTTTTCTCATGGCATGTTAACCGTGAATGCCGATGTCATTAATCCAGATCTATTGGCATTCATTCGTGCGTAGGCGGCATTGATTTGATTCAAAATCCCATTCAAGAATAGAGGCATATTTGCCTCTATTTTTTATTTTAAGCATTTTTTTGATATTGGTATCACTTGTTAAGTTTATGATTTTATTTTGATGATTAGAAAAGATTAATAAAGTTTGATCAAACCTATTGACATTAAAGTTTACTTTAACCTTAGAGTAAACCCATACTCAATGAGGTAATCAAAATGAAAGTATTTGAACAATTAGTTTTCCCAAATGGTTCACATATCCCCAATCGCATTGCAAAAGCTGCAATGGAGGAAAATATGGCGGATTTAAACCATGCACCATCTGAAGAGCTGATGCGTTTATACCAAGCTTGGGCGGATGGAGGCGTTGGTTTGATTATCACAGGTAATGTCATGGTGGATCGTCGTGCTATGACAGGACCTGGTGGTGTAGTTCTGGAAGATGAAAAATATTTGGATACATTCAAACGCTGGGCACAAATCGGTCGTTCGAAGGGTGCACAAGTGTGGTTGCAAATCAATCATCCTGGCCGTCAAATGCAATCCAATTTAGGTCAAGAGACTTGGGCGCCTTCTGCGGTTGCCTTAGATTTAGGCAAAATGTCAGATCGTTTTAATACACCGATTGAAATGAACCAAGACATGATTAATGAAGTCATTCAACGTTTTGCCAACACTGCACGTTTAGGAGAAAAAGCAGGCTTTACTGGTGTTGAAATCCATGCGGCACATGGTTATTTACTCAGTCAGTTTCTTTCGCCACTCAGTAATAAGCGTCAAGATCAATGGGGTGGTTCTTTGGAAAATCGTGCACGTATTTTGATTGAGATTGTTAAAGCGGTGCGTGCTGTGGTTTCAGACAGATTTACAGTGGCGGTGAAGCTGAACTCGGCTGACTTCCAACGCGGTGGTTTTAGTGCTGAAGATGCACAGCAAGTGGTTATGATGCTCAACGAACTGGCTGTTGATCTGGTTGAGTTATCTGGTGGTAGTTACGAAGCACCGGCAATGCAAGGTCAGGCACGTGATGGTCGTACCTTGGCTCGAGAAGCTTATTTTCTAGAGTTTGCTCAAGAGATTGGTAAAGTTGCCAAGATGCCTGTAATGGTGACGGGTGGAATTCGTCGTAAACAAGTGGCTGAACAGGTCATTGAAAGTGGTGTCGATATGGTCGGGATTGCCACAGCTTTGGCAATCGATCCAAATCTCCCAAATGAGTGGAAACAAGGGCAAAATACGGCACCTGAATTGGAAGCAATTACATGGGAAAATAAAACCTTAGCATCGCTTGCCAATATGGCCACAGTGAAATTCCAGTTACGTAAACTCAGTCTTGGTAAATCAACCAATCCAAAAGTTTCTCCGCTTTGGGCGTTGATTTTGCAACAATCAGCAATGACATGTCGTACGCGCCAATATAAAAATCGAATGCGTACATATTCACTTTCATCTTAAGCTGAGCAACAACTTGCCAATACTTAGCTAATAGATTGAACAACAGCCAATTGCAGAACAATCTGTAATTGGCTTTTTTATGGGCAAGCGATTAAAAATATTGGAAAGTAAAAAGTAGTTTTTGATCATAAAAAATCCGCTTTACTCATAAGTTTACTTTTTTATTCTCTATTTAGATCAATCCAACGCAGGAACGGGAATGAAGCATATGAACCTATGAAATAAGACCCGGATTACAGGTACGGGGAGCTATTTTCGCATTCAGTGGGGTATAGTTATCAATGGAATCTGGAGTGATTTTCAGCAAGTCCAAGCGCATTTGATTTTATGAGGTTAAATAGATGACCAAGCTAAAAAAGTTACGAATAACCCTTCTTGTGAGTGTGCTTATTTCTGTTCTCTACTGGGGAGGCGTGATTCTATTTAGCAATCACATCTTCCTAACCCCAGCTGGGGCAGATGGAGAACCCCATAAGGCTAATTTCCTGTTTAACCTATGGCTCGGATTGTCATTTATGGGAGCCGTAATAAGTATAGTCATGATGAATTTAAGAAAATCATAGCAGTTACCTAATTTTCCGTGGAGTATAAGGATGTTATTTCTGAGCCCCATCTTGAAATATAAGGGGACTTTTTTTGGGAAAATTTAGGAAGGCTATTTTCAAGTTTAATAAGATAAAGCTAAACATCATGTAGATGTTAAAAAAACCAGATAATCAAATCTGGTTTTTTTAATAAAGTCTAATTGAAAGTATTTAAGCGCTTAACGACTGCCTCTGCAATTTCTTTACTGGATTGTGGATTTTGCCCAGTGATAATTCGATCATCAGCGATCACAAAAGAAGTAAATGGAAAGAAAGCTCGTTTATATGTTGCTCCTTGTTGTACTAATCCATCTTGCAACGAGAAAGGGACTTGAGACTTAATTCCTGATAAAGTCTCTTCAATATTGGCAAAGCCTGTAACCGTACGGCCTGCAATGAGGGGTTGACCCGTTGGGGTTTGAAGCGGCAATAATCCACCTACACCATGACATACTGCCGATACCACGCCACCTTGCTGATAAATCTTTTCGCTGATCTGCTTTAGGCCTTGGTTGTTGGGAAAATCCCACATGGTGCCATGTCCACCCGTGTAATAAATCGCTTTATAGTGGGAAGTATCAATGGCATTGGGTGCTAGTGTATTGCTTAAGCGTTGCATGAATTGGGGATCAGCCAAGTGCTTTTTTGCTGATTGATCAACATAAATTGGCTTAAGACTACGTTCATCTAGCGGTACAGCACCACCTTGTGGACTGACAAAATCCATGTCATAGCCAGCTGCTTGTGCAATGTCATAAAAATGGGTGAGTTCAGTTAGCCACAATCCTGTCCTATCTGATCGAGTTGGATAAGCTGAGTGGTTGGTCATCACCACCAAAATTTTGCCTTTTGGCTTAGCTTGTACGTGTTGTTGAGCAGCTTCGGCTGCATAGGTCATATTACTGATGAATATGAGCATAAAAATGCCAGTCAACCACTTTGCAAAGTTCCAAACATTAAACATGACAGCTTCCTCATTCGATCCCTGAGATTGATGCTATGCTTAAAGTGAGGTTTAAGGTCAAGTACTTTTGCGCATTTCTTTATGAGCAGTCGTTGTGATGACGGCTTAAAAATTGATTAATGACGTATTAGACTTTGTCGTTGGTATAGTACAGATTGAGCAAACGTTGCGCATTTTCTTCGCAGGTAATTTCATCTGGTTTGCTATTGATCGCCACAATCATCATTTGCAGATTTTGCTTACTCACTGCCAGTTTTTGCTCTAGTTCTTCAATATCTTTGATCTTGCTTTCGAGCAAGCCAATGAGAATGTCATGATTCCATGAAGAGACATTCGATGGTAAAAACGCTTTAATTTCTGTCAGAGAAAAGCCAACTTGCTGTGCTTGTTGGATCAGGAATAGCTGCTTGAGATCATTTTCACTATATTCCCGATAGCCATTTGATTTGCGTTTAGCCTTCGGTAATAGCTTGATTTGCTCATAATAACGAATGGTTGGGGTGCTTAAACCACTTTGTTTAGATAATTCACTGATATTCATTACTGATTTTCTCTTGACATTAAAGCAAACTTTAAGCTTATAGTGATGCAAAAGCAAGATTAAAAATAAATCAAAAAGCAGAGGTGAAAGATGTCAAAACGTATTCTCCATGTGGTAACCAACGTCTCTAAATATGAGGGTATCGATCGTCCAACTGGATTATGGTTAGGGGAACTGACGCATGCCTATGATGAGTTTGAAAAGCAACATTATATTCAAGATATTGTTAGCCCAAACGGAGGACATTCGCCGATAGAACCTAAATCATTAGAACGTTTTGTTGCCGATGCTTCTGTGCTTAAACGTAAAAATGACCCCGTTTTTATGCAGCTCTTGGAAACCACCCAAAAGCCCTCTGAGATTAACTGGCAAGATTATGACGCAATCTATTACACCGGTGGGCATGGGGTGATGTGGGACTTTATAGACAATGCTGAATTGCAGAACATCACCAAAAATATTTATGAACATGGTGGCATTGTTGCCAGTGTCTGCCATGGTTATTGTGGATTGCTCAATGTTCAGTTATCAAATGGACAATATTTAATTCAAGGAAAAAAGCTGACAGGTTTTGCATGGTGTGAAGAAGTATTGGCTGGGGTGGCAAAGAAAGTACCTTATAACGCTGAAGAACTGGCAAAACAACGTGGCGCACTTTATCAAAGAAAATTCATTCCATTTCTACCCAATGTGGTGCGTGATGCGAACCTGATTACAGGACAGAATCCATTTTCTGCACGTGTTACCGCATTTGCCATAATTGATGCTTTAGAAGCTAAATCATGAATTTTTCATCAGTAAAAAAGTTAAAGAGAACATGGATAAAGTGATCGATAAGAATCACGCTATCCATTAATCTTCTACTTATTTTAGATGCCGAAATTATTCATATTCCATATGCAACGCGCTGTTCCGTTGCTAAAAAAGTACTAGTTTTGTTGCGAGTGTTTCTACTTGATTCAATGCATTGTCTAAAGATTTTTGATGTCTAATATCTGCAAATTCTTGGTATTCAGATGCAATTTCATCAATATACTCAACCCCTAAATATTTGCTTAAAGTGCGCAGATGCGGCACAAGATGGCTTTGATTGGCGCGAATACTATCGGTGCCAAAACCAAATTCTCCACTTGACGTGATAATCACCAAGCGTTTGCCTGACAGTAAAGGTTGGAGTGGAAAGTCGCCACGCGCAAGGTCAAAGTCAAAGGTTTTATTGATACGAATGATTTGATCAAACCACGCTTTTAGTTGTGCAGGCATACCATAGTTATACATCGGTGATGAAATCACAATGAGATTGGCTGCTGCAACTTCAGCAATCAATTGATCAGATAAGGCTAAGATTTCCTTTTGCGCGGTTGTTCTTTTTTCTTCAGGGCTAAACACCGCACCAATCCAGTCTTGATTAATAAAAGCGGGTGGATTCATGCCTACATCACGATAAATATACTCATCTATCACTTGTTGCTGTTGTAAGGTCTCAATAAAGCGTTTCGCGATATTTTTGGAAATGGAGTTATGACTTGGATTTGGATTGAAAGCTGCTCGAACACTGGCATCAATATGTAATAGGGTTGTCATGATCGCTCACTTGAGGAATTAAAAGATAAACTCATCTTAAGAGGTCATTAGAGGCTAGACAAACCAGTAAATTACAGCTATGAATGATTTAAATTCATCTATAAAACTTATTTATGGAGTGTTGAAAATGCAGGTTTCTTTACAAGCATTGAAAGCATTTGAATCTGCTGCTCGTTTAGGCAGTTTTAAATTGGCTGCGGAGGAGTTGTCTTTGACACCAACTGCTATTTCTCATCACGTCAGCAATTTGGAAAGCCGTTTAAATGTGGACTTGTTTTATCGACAGGTTCGAAAAATCAGCTTAACAGAGACTGGCGAAAAATTAGCGATCGCAATATCTAAAGGATTTCGGACTATTGAAGATGCTTTAGAAGAGGTGAGTACCGCCAGCCGAGTGATTAAGATCACCACAACGTCATCCTTGGCAGCAATGATTTTGATCCCAGCCATGCAGACTTTTTCACAACTCCATCCAGAGATCGAGATTGAGATCTCTACAGGTGAAAGTTTGGACAATCATTTATATGCGCTACCGATTCGTTATGGTGCTGTTTCATCGGTTTCATCCTCAGACATTATTAAATATGAGTCATTTAATGTATTTTCAGCCGCAGGGCTATATACAGAGAATTGGCCTGAACAGTCGATTACACTGTTTAACACCGAATGGAAAAATAAGAATTTGCCTAAACCGCCATTTCAAACATGGCTTGAGAAAAATACTTTTGAGGAAAAAAACATAACTGTGCAGCACTTTGATCAAGAAATTTTTGGTATTCAAGAAGCTCTGATGGCCAATGGATTGGTATTTTGCTCAAACACATTGGTCAGTCGACTAATACAAGCAAAATTGATGCAATCATTAGTAACTGAAAGTGTGCAATCCGAACTATGTTATTACATTCCAGACAAAGAACAATTAAAGCGTAGAAATCGGCATATGAATGAACTGATTTTGTGGATAGAAGCACTGTTAAATCAATAAATTATTGCTTATTACTGTATTCTAAGAGCGGTGGAATATTGAACTTGTGCTTATAAAAATAACAGTCAACTAAAGTTTGTGCGATTCTTTCTTGATTTTATAAATGATAATAATTATCATTTAATCACACTTTGTTTTGAGTCAAATGATTGTGAACAAAACCCCTATGCTTGTAGATCAGTTATACAGAAACCATAGAGGCTGGCTTCATCAATGGTTGAGACAAAAAATAGGCAACACTGAGCAAGCCGCTGATCTGGTGCAAGACACCTTTATCAAATTACTGCAAACACGCGATGAACTACTGGGCATTAAAGAACCTCGCGCTTATCTTACTTCAATAGCAAAAAACTTACTCATCGACCAAGTCCGTCGCAAACGCATAGAACAGGCTTATTTAGATGGCTTGAGCCAGATGGAATACATGCTGGATGCAGTTGCTTCGCCAGAAGATCAAATGCAGATTATTCAGGCCTTGGACCAGCTTTGTAAGGCATTGGAAGATGTCTCTGCTAAAGCACAACAAGCATTTATATTGCATTACCTTGAAGGTTATACCCATAAGGAAACGGCAGAACGATTGGGTGTTTCAACCAAAATGATTCAGAAATATCTAGCAAACTGTCTGGCTCGCTGCTATCTGATTCGTTTAGAAATGGATGTCAGCATTTAAATGGCAATCGATAAACAAGACCATCATCAACTGGTTGAAGAGGCTGCATTATGGATTGTGCAGTTAAGCTCAGATGATGAGCCAACCCGAAAAAAAGCTCAATTGCAGTTTAATCAATGGAAACAGAACAGCCAGCAACATCAAAAAATTGCAGCTGATATCGAGCAGTGTATTCGCTCAATCCAAAAAGTATCTCAAACAGCACAGCATAAAAAAGTGGTTCAATCAGCACTTAAAGCAGGTTTAGGGTCTGCAAAAGCGTATAAGCATGTTCGTGCGGGGAGCGCATTTGTCATTGCATTCTTTATCCTCAGTGGCAGTTTCCTTTATGTGTCTGATACCTCTATTGCCTATATCGGTGCTGATATTCAAAGCGATTCGGCGCAGTGGACAACACAAACCTTACAAGATGGTTCGCGCTTAATTCTGCGGGGCAAGAGTGCAGTCAATATTGATTTCCAAGCAAAGCAAAGAGTGGTCGAATTGGTGCAAGGGCAGGTTTATGTTGATGTTGCCAAAGATCCAAATCGCCCATTTTTAGTCAAAACCAAACATGGGCAGATTCAAGCGCTTGGAACGGCATTTAGTGTGGCATTTACACCTTCAGCAACAGAATTAAAAATGTTGCATTCGCGAGTTCGTGTACAAGCCGCAGCAAATGGTTATTCAGCTCAACAAGTGATTGTAAGTGCGGGACAAGCCGTCAGTATGAATCAGAACGGAGTGCAGCCAATTTCGGTACTCAATATTTATAATGAACAACAAAAGTGGAATAAACATCAATTGATGGTAGAGGATTTACCGCTCGATCAGGTGTTAAAAGAATTAGATCAAAACTACAAAGGCAAAATCTTGTTTAATGCTGAAGCATTACAAGATATCCAAGTAAATGCAGTGTTGCCCTTAGACCAAACTCAAGATGCACTTAAATTATTAGCAACAGTATTTCCTAACTTAAAAGTTTATCAAATAACACCTTATCTCATTGTAATTTCATTAAAAAAATAGTCAGTATATGCATAGTCAAATGAATGCATATTAAAAAGTTTTTAATTTTTTTAAAATTTAGGTTCCACTTTTTTCAAAGCTGCTCGTCATAGTAAGTAGAAGCAATAAATTTGGGATCATTTTATCTCAATAGATTTAATGATTCTTATTTACATTTACTGGGGTGGGCAAGAATGAAGAAAGTCGGAGATGGTCAAATGCGAAGTCGGAACTTATTTCGATTTTCAACACTCGCATTTGCTGTACATACAGTGTGTATTGCGAGTTTAGCTTTACCGATGCAACATGCTTATGCAGAAACCGTTGCGGCAAAATCTTATAATATTCCTGCAGGGACTTTAGCCAATGTATTGAATCAGTTTGCTGAACAATCGGGGACTTCAATTGCCATTGATGCACAGCAATTAAAAGGGCAATACAGTTCAGGATTAAAAGGTAACTTTGCATTAGAGCAAGGTTTTCAGCATATTTTAGCATCTTCGGCATTCTATGCAGTCAAAGTCGGTCAAGGTTATACACTGGCAAAAAAGACAGCTAAAAATAGTAATGCACCTTCAAGTGCCTCAGTAACTGCGATGAATCATACATCTTCGACTCAAGCTCAAGATGACGAAATCTCTGTTCGTTTGACGCCAATGGTGGTCTATGGTCAAGAAGATCGTGATACTCAGGGCAGCAATCGAGTCTATGATGCCAATCGATCTTCTGTTTATGCAGGCAAAGACTATATTGAGCGTTTTAAAGGCACCAATCCAGCCGATGTTTTGCAAGGGATGGTTGGGGTTTATAGTGGTGATGCCCGTAATAGTGGTGCTTTAGATCCGAGTGTACGTGGTGTGCAAGGGGTAGGTCGAGTGCCATTAACCATTGACGGTACTGAGCAGTCGATTGCGGTGTGGCGTGGCTACAATGGGGTGAATAATCGGAATTATATCGACCCTAATCTGATTGCGGGCATTGAAGTCATCAAAGGCCCATCACTTGAACGGAATACCACAACCTCAGTCGGTGGTGGAGTTGTGGTCAAGACCTTAGAAGCGGATGATATTGTTCGTCCGGGTAAAACCTTTGGCGCAGAACTAAAAGTAGAAGGTTCTACCAATGCCATTGATCCTTCATTGCCCGACATGAGTAAAATCGGCAAAAACTATAATGATACGACGCCGTGGGAGGATATCAATGGTCAAAAATACGATCCAGATATTTATAAAAAGAATCGAACCCGCAATGATAATTCTAACTTTTCGGGAGATGATTTAGCAGGTCGACTCGCATTGGCAATGAAACAGGATAAATTTGATTTATTGGCTGTTTATGCTGTTCGTGAACGTGGCAACTATTTTTCAGGCACACATGGCGCTGGGTATTACAAACGGGCTGAGCCAAGTAATAGTCTTGATTTTATTCCTTATTTTGCGCATTCCTATAAACCTGGTAATGAAGTCCCCAATACCTCAAGTCAGATGGAGTCTTGGTTATTTAAGGCAGGTTATCGACCAAGCGATGATCAAGCGCTGAAATTCACTTATCGAGATACCAAAAATAGATTTGGTGAGATCATGCCTTCACGAATTGAATGGGGGTTAACCCCTGAAATTGGTGTACCGCAATGGCCACTCAGTGATATTCGTTCTAAGGCCTATAGCTTAGAATACAAATATAAACCTGAGAATAATCAGTGGATTGATTTTTATACCAATATTTGGCAAACCGACACTGAAAGCCAAACCTATACACGGGGTGGATGGCCAACGATTATTGATTTTAGAGATAATCGTCTGATCAATACGGCAATCAGTCATTCAGACAATCGACGCCAAGGTATTAGTATCAGTAATAAAGCACAATTAACGAATCAGCTCGATTTAACTTTGGGGGGAAGCTTCTTAAAAGAAAAGCTCACATCTGATGATATTTATGGTGAATACGGTCCAAGTTATTCCTTATATCAAGCTTTACCTCGTGCCGGACGTCGTGAAGAAAAGACCTTTGATTTTAATTTTAACTATCGACCAGCTTCTTGGCTAAGCTTTGATGCGGGTATGCGTTACCGCTCTTATTGGGCCTTTGATGACTTCTTAAATAAATCAATCAGAGATGGGATTGATCCTTCGTTAAATCCGTTATTTACCAAGAAAAGTAAAGTCAAAGAATACAACTTTGAATATCGAACCATGCCAGAAAGTTATGATGCTCAGCAACAACGTATGCTAAACCTTTTAACGCAACGTTATGCAGCCAACAATCCTGATTGGGATGGCCGTTTAGAAACGGTGCCTGCATCAGAAACGACGTTGTATAGCCGAATTTGGTCACAGAAAAATACACTCACTTGGAAAGCTGATGACAATGGTCATTTGGCCCTAGCGGATAATATATTGAACCAACTGAATGCCTTAGGCCAGAAGTATGTGGTTATCGGGAATGGTTTTCAGCCTGTTGTGATTGAGCAGGTCCCGATTGAATCAGCTCAGAAAGTAAAAGACAGTGGCTGGGCACCTCAACTTGGTGCATCCATTCATTTGACTGAAAATAATCGGCTTTATGTACGCTATGCAGAGGAATATCGCTTACCGAGCTTATTTGAGAGTACAGTTGGTTTCTCAGCAATGATGCCATATCAGGAGATTAAGCCCGAACATGCGTTTAATTATGAAGTGGGTTATGTCTATGACATGCGGAATTGGCTCAGCTCAGCACGTAATGCCGATATTAAGCTGGCCTATTACTACAACAAAACCAAAAACGTAATTGAGCGTAATCAAAATCTGATTTTTACCAATATGGATGAGCAAAAGCTTTCTGGTATTGAGTTGCAAAGCCGTTTTGATAATGGTGCTTTCTTCACTGATTTAAGCATGGCTTATAACCTCAAAAATGAAGTCTGTGACAGCAATAGCGCCATTAATAAAATGATTAATAGCGGTACAGTACAAACAGATCAAGGTATTCAATTCCGCGATGCTTATCAACGTTGCGTCGATGATGGTTTTCCGAACGGCTATCTCGTGACGATGTCGACACCTGAGCTTAGCGCACATGCTTTATTAGGCGCGCGCTTTCTAGATGAAAGATTGGAGCTTGGTGCGCGAGCAACTTTCTACAAAGGCTATGAAAGTCCATTACGTAAAAATAATGATGCTGGTATCAATAAAGGCTATTACCTCAATGTGCCTCTCGCTTGGGACGATACGTGGATTTTTGATGCCTATGCACGCTATCAAGTTGATACCTATAACACAGTTGAATTTGTAGGTAATAATCTTTCAAACCAATTTTATATCGATCCACTCACTCGGAGTGCAATGGCTGCACCAGGTCGTACTTTGAAAGTCAGCTGGACCACCAAGTTTTAACACAGAATTTAATTCCAACCTTCACATTAGTCGGAATTAGATAAACGTAAATAATGATATTGAATGATTATTATTTACAAAACCAAGGAGCAGTTATAGATCTTACTGTTCCTATAACTAAATAGATAACGATACCGTTATCTTTATTGAAACAATAACTTAGCTTTAGAAAAATGGAGTAACAATAAATGAAAATCTCTCAACTGTTCATCGGTCTTGTTGCATGTTCTGCTGTGTTTGCACATGCAGGTATTGATGGTGCTTCAAGTAATGAAAACAATATCATTATTGGTGCTGCTGCAAATGCAAGCCATCTAGGTGGTGCAGCAGCCGTTTCTGTACAAGCTGCTGGTTCACCATACAATGCATTTACAGGTTTTAGCTCGCTAAAAGGTTTGGCACAAGCGTTTTCTGCACGCGGTACAAGCAATACCGATGTTACTGTCGGTAGCAAAACTTTTAATATCTCCCATATTCCTGTTTCGGCAATGCCGCCTTCACACAGTGCCTTAGGTAATTTCAATTTTGGTCAGGTGGGCACACAGGAAGTCTATTTTGGTGAATGGTGGAAAGCAGGCGATACAGCAGCGAGCGCAAGTCATACTGTTTATTACGCAGGTGACAATACCAATACGACAGTACCAACCTCAGGTACGGCGACCTATACCGTTGCAGGGATTAATGGTTCAGCAACCAATCTGTTAAGCGGTAATTTGACTGCTAACTTTGGTGCAGGCACTTTACAAGGGTCATTAACTGGAACAGGGACTGCTGTTTCAAGCTTAAGTTTGAACGGTGTGACATTTAGTCCAGGTACTGCTGAATTCAGTGGCGCGGCAAGTGCAAATGGTACAGCTGGGGTGAATAATTCAGGTATTGTTCAAGGACACTTCTTTGGTGCAAATGCTGCAGCTTTAGCGGGTATCGCCGAGTTTAATAATGTTTCATATAACACTGCATTTGGTGGTGCGAAGAACTAACTATGGCGAAAGGAATCTACAGCAGTAGATTCCTTTTTCTTGTTTATGGCTTGATGATTTTTACTTTTGTTTTGCGGTTTTTATGAAAAGAACATTGCTGTGCTGTTTGATTTTATTGGCGAGTTCATCACTTTATGCAGATGATGAGACACAACTTCGCCTGAATCAAAACTTGGATCAGAATTTATTACAACAACAGCATCAATTACAGCGACAAGGGGTGATTCGGAGCACGGATGAACTACCTAATATTGTGATTAATGGGCAAGTATTTGAAGTTGAAAAGAACCAAGATGATCTGGCAAAAGCTTTATATTTGGCGGTTATGCAAAAGCAATGGGGCAATGCGGCAGTCTATCTAAAGCATTATCAACAATATGATGGTTATGACCAAGCTTTAACTGACTTTGCCGAGGGTGCATTGGCTCGTGCTCAAGGCCAGCTCAAGATAGCAGAGCAAAAATTCCAAAGTAGTTTAAATAAACAATCGAATAATCTGATTTGTGAACTCGAGTTAGCGCGCGTGCTGTTTGAACAGCAGAAGAACAAACAAGCAGCACGCCTTTTTACATCCATTCAGAGCAAATTGGGGCAGAGTGATCGTGGTGTGATTCCACCTGAGGTCGAGCAAACAGTTAATCTGTTTGTTAAGGCCCTTGATCAACGTGACGCATGGCAAGGCAGTGTGGCGATTGGACCAACCTATGCCACGAATCTAAATAGTTCTTCTGAACAAAGTAAAACTTGGATGTTGTATGGCCTTGACCAAAAAGGCAATGTGATCCCCATTCAGGAAATTACCCGTGGAAGTCCTAAAGCTGAGTCGGCAACGGGTATGGACTATGAAGCCAGTTTAATGAAACGCTTTTCGTTCTATGGCAATCATGGGGTTTCCTTACGTGGTTTAGCGTATGGACAGTCTTATGATGATCATGCTGACTTTAATGAATCCACACTGAATATCAATGCAGGCTATAGTTTTTTTGATTTAAAAAATCAAATCACAATTGCACCGCTATTTGAGCATAAACGTTATGCCAATGATGGTTTGTACAATGCTTGGGGGGCACGTGCGGAATGGATGCGATTTATCTCCACCGATAAAGCACTCAAGCTTGAAGCCGAAATCAAAGATTTAAATTATCAAACATATAAAACTTTAGATGGTAAAGAAAGTTCAGCCATGCTGACCTTTTGGAAAATTCTACCTGAACAATGGACATTGTTTGGGGGCGTGGATGTCTTAGATCATGATACCCAAGAAAAATACATGGCAGCCTATCAGCAACAAGGTGTTCGTTTAGGTCTGAGTAAACCGTGGAGTGTTGGCTTTAATACCACCTTGTTCAGTTCCTATCGTTGGCGTCAGTTTGATCGTTACGTGGCAGCATTTGAGACACGTCGTCAAGATTTTGAGCAAAACTACACCTTTGTGTTGCAAATGCCTCTTTTCAAGTTCTATGGCATGACGCCGAATCTGACTTATCGCTATAACCGTAATAACAGTAATGTGGATTGGTTATATTCCTATGACAAACACAATGTCAGCCTAAAACTTGAGCACCGTTTTTAGGGGAATGGCGATGAAATCAAAATTCCTATATCTGCGCTATGACTTTAGTACAAAAGGACCACCTATTCGGATTTGGGTGCATTCGCAGCGTAAGTCAATCATCGTGACGGTGGTCATTGTTTTACATTTATTGGGACTGTGGTCACTGAGTCACCTTATTGAGCCTTATACTTTGGCAGCTTCACCCCAAGTGAATGCGTTGAAAGTTCATTTTGTCTCTTTATCAGCGTCAGAGAATGCATCTCCTCAAGCAACAGCAAAAGTTGAAGTGGCCCAACCATCAACAATCCCCGCATTAGAAAAACAAACAAGCACTCGCGCTGTTCCGACCAATACTGAAAACATAGAACAAAAAGTGATAACCAGTCAGAGTGCTATGCATGAAGTGCCCAAGCAACAGACCAGCCACAAAGTTGAAACTTTAGCCGTAAAGTCTAGAGCAGAAATAGCAGCTCAACCTTCAGAAATCAAAGCAATACAGGATACCCCATCGGATCAATCATCACAGATGTTGACCGAAAATCTGCTCAGTTCGAAACAACAAATAGGACAGACTCAATCCCAGTCGGGTGGTGTAAATACAGCAGCCACGCAACAGGAATTGGCTCGTGCACCTGAAAGCCAAGTTGATCGTGATGAACGTGTTCAAGTCAGCAGTGTTGATGTATTGAGTTTTGGTCAGCTTGCTTATGATGATCGGGAACTTAAACAACAAAACCGTGTGGTGGAATTGCGGCTACGTATCAATGAAAACGGTCAGCCCATCGAGATTCAATTAAAACAAAGTTCAGGGATTAGCAGTCTAGATCAGCGTGTTCTACAGGCTGCTCGTCAGTCCAAATTCAAACCTTACAAAATCAATGGTCGTGCAGTGACTGTTGTGGTGGATTTCCCAGTGCAACTCAAACTCAGTCGGAGTCGTTAACCGATGAGTCCTATTCTTTTTCTAGGAGAATAATCATGAACGCAGCAACAGAGCAAATGATTGCCAATCGCCTTTCTCAGCGTCTAAAGCAAGAAACAGCGGCAGAACATGAACGTATGCACCAGCTAATGGCGCAAGCAGATGTATTTTCAAGCAAGGAGAAATACGCCCAATTTACCTTATCGCAATATTATTTCCAGCAGGAAATTGAGCATCTTTTTGAACAGGAGGGGGTTGCTGGACTGATTCCTGATTTGGGCATACGTGGCCGCTCACAACAAGCCTTTGATGACTTGCAGGATTTGGGTATTCGGCCAGCAGGTCAGACATTACAAAGTGCTGAAGTCAAATTGCCTGAAGCACTAGGTTGGATCTATGTGTCAGAAGGCTCAACTTTAGGTGCCGCATTTCTGTTTAAACAAGCGCAGAAGCAGTTAGGTTTCTCTGAAACATTTGCAGCGCGCAATTTGGCGGCTTATCCAGAAGGTCGAGCAAAAGTGTGGAAACGTTTTGTTGAGGCACTTGATGAGGCTGATTTTGACCAAGTGTTACAAGATCGTGTGGTGCAAGGCGCTTTAGATGCATTTGGTTATTTTGGAAAGGCATTAATCCAGCTCGAAGAGTTGAAATAAGTGATCAGGCAGTAGTAACAGCTTTTCAGTATGGAGAACGTTAATCGCATGGATAATCAAATGAAAACAGAGACCTTATCGCCAACACCACAGCCAGCAAGCAAGTTAGCGCGTTCAGTGTGGTGGCGATTATTGTTTATCTGTCTGGCTTGGCTATGCATCGGTTTAGGGATTCTTGGCATTTTTATTCCAGGGCTACCAACGGTTGATTTTATCCTGTTAGCAGTGTTCTTTGCAGCCAGAGGCTCTGAAAAGCTGCATCAATGGTTTCTCAACCATCATTTTATCGGACCGATTATTCAAGAATGGCAAGAAAACCGGCGTATCCCCAAGAAAGCAAAATATATCTCTACCGTGAGTATGAGTATTGCTGCGGGTATTATGATATGGACCATTCCACATCCGTGGGTGGTCTATCCATTGATTGCCTGCATGGCAGCAGTGTTGGTCTGGATGTGGATGCGAGATAAAGACTGAGCACATAGTCAGACGAGAATATCGAGTATTGAGCAGGCCACATCGGCTTGCTCTTTTATCACTCGGTATAATAAAATTATCTCAATATTTGCTTCGGTTGTAAGATTGCTCTGATGTACAAGGCTATATTCTTTGATATTGATGATACTTTGTTGAATTTTAGCGTTGCTAACCGCGCTGCATTTATTCAATCTTTTGCTGAATTTAATTTAGATCATGATGATGCTACTTATTCAACCTATAAAGCCATTAATCATCATTTATGGGAAAAGCAGAAGTTAGGTCAAATTACGGTACAAGATGTCATTAATAATCGATTTAAACAATTATTTCGGGCATTAAACCTTGAACTTAACCATGACCATTTCCGTGATACCTTTCAAGGCAATTTAGCCAAACAGCATACGCTTGAGGCTGGTGCAGTTGAAGCCATTGATTATTTGAGTCAAAAATATAAGCTATTCGCTGCATCCAATAGCATTCTTATTCAACAAAAAGCTCGTTTAGACTTGGCTGGCTTATTGCCACATTTCTCTGATTTATATATTTCAGATGACATTGGCTATGAAAAACCGGATCAGCGTTTTTTTGAAACATGTTTGCATAGAAGCCAGATTGCGAAAGAAGAAGTTCTGTTCATTGGGGATAGTCTTGAAGCGGATATGAAAGGTGCTGCTTCTTGTCAGATCTCGACCTGTTGGTATAACCCAAATAATTTACCCAATCAGTTGCAATTAAATATCACACATACCATTCAGCATTTATCTGATTTAGTAAAGATTTTATAAATCGATGCGATCTGGTTGATGGGATTTAAGATGAATCAAAATCAGCCAGTAACAAATCGCTGGAATGAGAGCGATAAACAAGGAAAAAATATCCGCATAGACCAGCCACCATTGCTTTGAGAGTTGGCCTGTATGAGCCCAAGCTAAAAGAGTAAAAAAGGGTGCCGCAACGACGAATGAGCTTAAGCAGATTGTGAAAAAATTCAGATATTGATAACAATTTAAGACAAGCGAGAACAAGAATGAAAATGGAACGGTCAAAAGGCAATAAGCCAAATAAACCAGAAGATGCCCGACAATAACTGCAAATATTGAACCGAATTTAAACGCATTGTTCATGAGAATAAACAGCATAGCCATCAAGCAGAGTAAGGGAACTGGAGCTAATAATAGCGATTTAAAAATGATCTTTTTGTTATATTTCAAATGAGACGCCTCAAGTTATTCGAATTACATATTGCATAATTTTAATACATATTGCGTAACTATATTCGCTCTGCTAGTCTTTTTAGCGGCTTAAAGGATATTTAAATCGATATTTGGAATTTTAGATCGATAAACTGGAAGAATCAAAAAGGGAAGATAACAATGTTAAAAGAGACCAATATAGAGGCAGGCGCTTCAAAACAAGCAATCGTGATTACACTCATCCTCTGTTTCATTTTTGCCATTATTGAAGGATTTGATCTGCAGTCTATGGGGGTTGCTGCACCGCGGATGAAAGCAGAAATGCTGTTAAACAGTACCGAGATGGGTTGGGTGTTTAGTGCCGCCGTTTTAGGCACATTACCTGGTGCACTGATTGCAGGCCGAATTGCTGACTCGATTGGGCGCAAAAAAGTATTTATCACTTCGATTGCAATTTTTGGCTTGATGTCTTTAATGACGCCCTTTACCAAAGATTTGAATTCCTTACTTTTAGTTCGATTTCTGACTGGACTCGGCATGGGTGGGGCTTTGCCCATCGTGATTACCATGGTTTCAGAAGCGGTACCTGAAAAGTATAAAGCGACGGCTGTCAGTGCGATGTATTGTGGTATGCCGATAGGCGGCGTTTTGACTTCCGTGGTTGCCTTGTCTTTGACAGCAGATCATGAATGGCGACATATCTTTTATATAGGCGGGATTGCCCCTTTAATTTTAGTTCCTATTCTTATTTTCTTTTTACCTGAATCAAAAGCATATCTGAACAAAATCCCTCAGGTGAGTACACAAAAACCAAGTGTGTTAAACGTCCTTTTTGCCAAACCACGTGTCGTGGTGACGTCTAGTCTATGGCTCAGCTTTTTTGGTACCTTGTTGGTTTTAGCATTGTTTCAGAACTGGTTACCAACGTTAATCTCAGGACTAGGACTTGATAAGCAACAAGCCAGTTATATTCAGATTGGTTTTAATTTAGGTGGTTCGATTGGAGTATTGATTTTAGGTTTGATGTTGGATCGACTGAATAAATTCTTTATCGTTGCCAGTGTGTATGCGGGCATTCTGGTTTCATTGATTGGTTTGGCCTATTCCAATAGCGCGTCGAGTTTTATCTTGTTTGCTACATGTTGTGGTATGTTCGTGATTGGTTGCCAGTCAATTTTATACACCTTGGCAGCCAAGTATTATCCTACTGAAATGCGAGGCACGGGAGTGGGGGCTGCGGTTGCTGTAGGACGCTTAGGTGCTTTTGCAGGGCCTTTAGTTGCAGGTTATCTACTCGGAACTGGGCAAAGTGAGATTGTTGTAATTGCCTCTAGTATTCCTATGATCTTATTGGCCGCAATCTCAGCATTAATTTTACTACGTAAGCCAGAGCATTCAATTACTCGGAAAGAACCTCTAGGCACAGTGACATCTTCACTTTAAGCATAGCGTAAACCTTGACGGTAAGAACGAAACCGTCAAGGAGCAATGCCTAAACAACATTAAAATTTTAGTTTTTTCAGACCACGGTTGATACCGTTTTGTAATGCAGCCTTAATAATTGGGCCAATCAAAGGAACACGGCCTTTAAAGCTAATGGTGTAATCCAAGCGAGTGCGATCGCCGCCTAAATCGGTAAATTTCATAACGCCACGATGTGCTTTAATTGGACTAATACCACTGGTAATCGCGTATTCAATCAATTCATTTTCTTGGTAAACCAAGTTTGTTTCAACAAATGACGGGGCTAAAGGGATAGAAAGTTTACGTGCAGAGCCAACGCCATTTCGCGCTTCTTTGCCATTACTGATACGCGTGATTTTTGCGGGTGCAAAAATCTTGTTGAGATTTTCATGTTCACTGAGAACTGCAAACACCTTGTCTATGGGCGCATTGAATTCTTGTATTATTTTGACCTGTTGTGTTTTTAACATATTGGAACCCTTCCAAATAATTTGACATGATGGATTGTCAGTATGTTGATGTTAGCATGCTTTATATACATTCTGAATTTACCTTTATCGGAAATTCACTTGCTTTTTTATACAGCTTAGTCATGCTGATTTTCAGATTGAGCATGGTCGCAAGATTTTATTGGAATTGACTTGGCACGATAGCTGCCCAACGTTTATAGCCCTATGAAAAAGTAGATAAATCAGAAAAACCAAGTTGTTCTGCGACCTGCGTGAGGCTTAAATTCCCTGATACCAATAAAAAAGACTATACCTCGGTATAGTCTTTTTTATTGGAAGGAAAAATGTCAGCTTAATAAGCGAGTTTTAACAATACTCGAAAGAACATTGCAATCGCCAATAAACCTAAAAACCCAGCGAGCCAAAGTACGATAAACCATTGTGTTTTAGATAGTTTCATTACACTGCCTCCTAGTGATAACCTGTATCACCAACCCGTACTTTATCTCTAAACACCCAGTACGATAGGATGGTATAGCCGATAATGATCGGAATCAGTATCACAGCACCAACTAAAGCAAACTTCTGACTGGAATATGGTGCAGCAGCTTGCCAAATGGTGACCGAAGGCGGAATAATATTCGGCCAGAGACTGATCACAAAACCCGTAAACGCCAAGAACACTAAGGCCAAGGTAAAGATAAACGGTTTTAACTCTTGGCGTTGTTTACATGCTTTTAAAATCAGGAATGTAAAGAGTAAGACCAAGATGGGTACTGGGCTAAAATACAGTAGATTTGGTAAGGCAAACCAACGGGCTGCAATTTCAGGATGAGTCAGTGGGGTATATAAACTGACCCCAGCAAAGACCACAAATAGTAAGATGATCAATTTAGGCATCAGCGCATACATCTGGTCTTGTAATTCATGGTCGGTTTTCATAATCAGCCAACCACAGCCCAAAGCGGCATACATGGCAACCACGCCTAGTCCAGTAAATAAGGCAAAAGGAGTCAGCCAGTCCAGACCTGAACCAGAAAAAATACCATTAGTGGTCTGGATACCCTGAATATAAGCGCCTAAAATCACGCCCTGCAGGAAGCTGGATAGAATTGAACCCCAGATAAAAGCTTGATCCCATAAATGCTTGGTACGATTCGCCTTAAAACGGAATTCAAAGGCAACACCACGGAAAATCAGTGCAATCACCATCAAGGTAATCGGCATATATAAAGCTGATAACACTGTTGAATATACCAATGGAAAGGCGGCAAATAAGCCTGCACCACCGAGTACCATCCAAGTTTCATTGCCATCCCAGACCGGTGCGACAGTATTCATCATCACATCGCGTTCTTCGCTTTTTTTAATGAAGGGAAACAGAATTCCGATTCCGAGGTCGAAGCCATCCAGAATGACGTAGATCAGGACACCGAGACCGATAATGCCGACCCAAATCAGAGATAAATCAATCATGGTGTTTCTCCTCTTTGGTCGAGTCTTGTTGGTCAATGCTTTCATCGACCGCACTTAAAGGACGCATTGGTGTTTTGAAGTGCCCATGGCCTGCTGGCTCAAGATCCACAGCCTCAACAAATTGCGGGCCTTTATGCATCAGTTTCAGCATGTAATAGATCCCGATTCCAAATACAACACAGTACACCACCACAAAAATAATAAGGGTCAGACCAACTTGTTCGGCTGAAACAGGAGAAAGTGCATCTTTGGTACGCATTACCCCATAAACCACCCAAGGCTGGCGACCAACTTCGGTGGTAAACCAACCTGCGAGTACCGCGATAAATCCTGATGGTCCCATGACTAAAGCAAAGCGGTGAAACCATTTACTTTCAAACAACTTTCCAGTTTTTCTGAGCCAAGCACCAGCGACGGCAAGCAAAAGCATGAGCATACCTAAGCCAACCATGACACGGAAACTCCAGAATACAATGGTAGAGTTTGGTCGATCTTCTGGGGCAAAGTCTTTTAAGCCTTTGACCGTGCCATCCATAGAGTGAGTTAAGATCAGGCTGCCTAGATTTGGAATGGCAATGGCATATTTGGTGCGTTCTTCTTGCATATCAGGAACACCAAATAGGTAGAGTGGCATGCCCTCATCATAATTGGTTTCCCAATGGCCCTCCATCGCTGCAAGTTTGGCAGGTTGATGTTCTAAAGTATTCAAACCATGTGCATCCCCAACAAAAACTTGCAAGGGTGCTAAGACCAGAATGAGCCACATTGCCATCGAAAACGAGGTTTTGACCAAGGCATCACGGCGACCTTTGAGCAAATGCCAAGCCGCTGTTGCCGCAACGAGTAGCGCTGCAACCATGAAGGCCGCAATTGCCATATGCACCAGTCGATAAGGGAAAGAGGGATTGAAGACGATTGCCCACCAATCGGTTGGCACAATAATGCCATTCTCGATCGCAAAACCTTGAGGCGTTTGCATCCAACTGTTGGAGGACAGAATCCAGAACATGGAGATACAGGTACCTATCGCGACCATTAAGGTGGCAAAGAAATGGGCCTTGGGACTGACACGCCCCCAACCGAACAGCATGATACCCAAGAAGCCCGCTTCCAAGAAGAAAGCACTCAGGACTTCATAAGTCAGTAAAGGGCCCGTCACACTTCCTGCAATACGGGAAAACTCACTCCAGTTTGTGCCGAACTGGTAGCTCATCACCACACCAGAAACAACCCCCATACCAAAAGCAACCGCAAAGATTTTGACCCAATACTTAAACAGGTCTTTATAAATTAGATCTTTAGTCCGTAACCAACGCCACTCTAAAACAGCCAAGAAGCTGGCCAAACCGATAGAAATCGCAGGGAAAATAATATGGAAGGAGACGGTAAAAGCGAATTGTATTCTTGCCAATTCGAGTGCAGTAAAACCTAAAGTCATGACAGCACCTCATCTTGTTGCTGATGAGATAAACTTGAGGTTGAATAAAGCTCTACCCAATTAAGCGTATGATTAGAAAAAGAAAACATGACGATAATCTCTTGAATAAAAGTTTTTCAAAACTAAAAAGTTTTGAGCTTCAAGTCAGAATGAGATTAAGAGAGGAGGTGCTCGACCTTGAGGAGTGAGAAAGAGTTGTTGAAGCTGAAAGAAAACATGGAAATAGTTTTCAATAAAAGCCAGAAATCGAACCTGAATTCGGACTAGAATTTGCTTTAGATCGACATCTGGTAAAGGCAATACATGGCTATACACCACACAGTATTGACACTGATGGTTTGCATCATGGTGGTGATGGTGACTTGCCGACGTTTTAACTTCAGCTGAAAAAGCTTGATGCTCATGTACAGTATCATGCTGAGCAGCAATATGATGATGGCTATGGAGCGGAGAGGTAGAATGATGGTCTTGTAATAAAATTTGGGTAATAGTCTCACATACTGGAGAAACTTGATATTTCTCTGGCAGCAATGGCTGTAAGAACACAGCGATTTGTAAAAAGATTGCATAGAACCCAAGCAATCTTCCAAGCATCAACACCCGATTGATCTCTTTATGGAAACCATTGGAGAAATACTATAACAAAGAAATCTTTTTTTTAAAGAGGATACTTAATTATTTTTAATGAATAATGATAACTTTTTTACATGAATAATTATTAAATTTCATCACTATAGTCGTATTTTTGTGCATTTTACCGTTAAATTTTGCTTAATAATTTTAAGGATTTTTTTATTTTTAAGCCTCAAATGTTTAGTTATAGCGGTTATTTATTAGTAAATCAAAAATAGCTAACATGTTATCAATTTAAAAATATAGATGATGAGAATGAAAAAAGGCTTAAAGCTAGATCATGATGCGCTTTTTATGCGGTTATTCTTCAAATCTTCGCCTGAAGTTACAGATGAAGAGGTGGAATATTACCGTGAATATCCTGATCAAATTGATGAAATAACAGCTCCAATCAATATCCATAAATTTTTTCTCTGGGCTGGTGCACTTTTAGGCATTGTGATTGTTGCGATTGCAAAATTTCTTAAATATTCAGGTGTATTAAGCTTTTTATCAGAGGGCATATTTGAATTTGTCATTGATATCATTTATGAAAGTGGGATCGCACTCATTGGTGCTGCGGTAACCGCTTATATGCTTGGTGTCGTGTTGAATAAGCAACAAGATAATGCTGCAAAGTGGCGTGAAGAAATTCGTCGAAGAATAAAAGGAGATCAGGCTCAGCTCTAAGCATCTAAGAGTTATTTGTTTAATGCTTGAGCTTGCACCATTAATTGTTATGTTATAACATAACAATTAATGGTGGTGAAATTGCCATCTGTACTTTGATTACTGGGTGGTGGTGTATCGACATGAGGAATATTTATCTTTTAGGTTTTATTTTTTGTGTTTCAGCATGTCAATACAATACCCAAAACCCTAAACAAACGGTTCATCCTATTATTAAAAGTTCATCTTTTACGAATAATATCAATAGTATTTCCAATTTTTCACAACAAAATATGGCTCCATCTTCATATTTAAAATGGTCAGGCCAAATTGAACATCAGCAACAGATAAAGGCCTATAAAACTTTTTTAAAAAATAAGGGGCTAGTTTTTTATATTCCTGACTATGAATTTCTACAGACTGCTAAGGATTGGCAAAAGTGCCATGCCAATGAATATGAAGTTCCTCATCAAGAACTTTGGAACAACATTATTCCAACACTGAATATTTTGAATCAGTTGGTTGAGCAGCAAGTGATTCAAAATTTCACAGTGACCTCCGTTTATCGAAATAATTTGTTAAATCAGTGTGCTGGTGGAGCTGGAAGTTCAAAACATGTTTTTAATGCAGCTTTAGATTTCCGCATTGGCGATCAGAACCCAGATGCTAAACAGCAAATATTTATCCAAGAAACAAAACTGAAACTTTGCCAATTTTGGTTAGATCACGGTGAAGCGCTGAATATGGGATTGGGTGTCTATGAATCAGGACAAATTCATATTGATGCTGCTGGTCATCGTACATGGGGTGTGGATCATCGTTATACATCATCACCGTGTATGAAAGATTTTTCTAATTCTGTTCTCTCACATCTCAACACGATGGGTAAAACCGAATGAAAGCAAAACATGCCAATTCTCAATCCTAATCATTAAAGAATATTAGGTCTAAATCTTCCGTGCTTTTAAGTATGGATTCTAAAAAACTTAAACAGTGAGAACGCCAATGAATCATTCTTTAGCCACTCCATCAAAACTTCCTGTAACGGTATTATCAGGTTTTTTGGGTGCAGGAAAAACGACGCTACTGAATCATATTTTAAACAATCGAGAAGGCAGGAAAGTTGCTGTAATTGTTAATGATATGTCTGAAATTAATATTGATGCTGCTTTAGTTCGAGAAGGTGGAGCAGAGCTATCACGCACAGATGAGAAATTGGTTGAGATGAGTAATGGCTGTATTTGCTGTACTTTGAGAGAAGATCTATTACTTGAGGTACGCCGTTTAGCCGAGGATCAACGTTTTGACCAATTGGTGATCGAGTCAACAGGTATTTCTGAGCCTTTACCTGTTGCTGAAACTTTTACTTTTGAAGATGAAAATGGTATCTCATTAAATGAATTTGCCCGACTAGATACAATGGTGACCGTGGTTGATGCTTATAATTTTCTAAAAGACTATAGTTCGCTAGACAGTTTACAATCTCGAGGAGAATCATTAGGTGAAGAAGATCAACGGAATGTCGTCGATCTCTTAATTGATCAAATTGAATTTTGTGATGTAATCGTATTGAATAAAGTCGATTTAGTCGACGAACAAGAAAAAGCCAGATTATTTGGAATTCTCCATTCACTTAACCCAAGAGCAAAAATCGAAACATCAGAATTCGGACAGGTTGATCTTAAGTCTGTATTGAATACGAACTTATTTGATTT
The DNA here is from genome assembly GCF_002292065.1 of Acinetobacter sp. UBA991. Taxonomy (NCBI): domain Bacteria; kingdom Pseudomonadati; phylum Pseudomonadota; class Gammaproteobacteria; order Moraxellales; family Moraxellaceae; genus Acinetobacter; species Acinetobacter sp. UBA991. Next base: position 414,659 of record NZ_DBBF01000027.1, read on the forward strand.
TCACCAAGCAGCTCAAGCACCAGGATGGCTAAAAGAGCTTAGAGGAGAACATCAACCAGAAACTGAAGAGTATGGTATAAGCAGCTTTGTCTATAGTGCTCGACGACCATTTCATCCGCAACGCTTCTTTGATTTTGTCCAATCTGAATGGTCAGGAGTAATTCGTTCAAAGGGCTTTTTCTGGTTAGCGTCTCACCCTGAGTTTGCAGGTTCTTGGTCTCAAGCCGGCGCTATGGCGAGACACGGGGTTGCAGGTTATTGGTGGGCAGCTGTACCAGATGAACATTGGCCAGAAGATCAACAGAGTCGCGAAGCTATAGAAAAGAAATGGGATGATCTAACAGGAGATGCCAGACAAGAAATTGTTTTGATTGGAATGGAAATGAATCAGTCTGAACTGATTCAAAGTTTCAATGCTTGCTTATTAAATGATGAAGAAATGGCACTAGGGGCAAATGCGTGGAAAAGCTTTGACAATCCCTTTCTAGAATGGGATGAAATGACTCAAAACAACTAAATTTAGTACTGATAAGTATCGATAAAAAAACAAGAGAGTTTTAAAACTCTCTTGTTAAATCTCTAACGTTTTTATACAGGCATATCTAAATCATCAAATGTTTCTAGTGTTTTTCCTGCTTCCAAATGCTTTTGATAATATTCCAACCGAACTTCATCTAAAATCGTACTTGAAAGACCAACATTCCAATAACCTGTCACTTGTACATCTTTTTTAGGCAGTGACTTTTCCTCTAAAAAGAATTTGCGAATTGCTCTGGCTTCATTCCGTTCGCATGCAGCCCAAACAACTAGGTTATTTGTTTCTTTAAATTGGTAAGCAGCTTTTAGCAACAGCCCCATTTTTCCTGCTTGATCTTGGCGTTCTCTTTGCAGTAAATGTATTTGGACATTTTCTTTATTTGGGAGGTATTCGCAAATATTGGCGTCATGACTTTCAATAAAAATATCTGCAGTTATATTGTTTTGCCAATGTTGCAAGATTGAATAAAGCGCAGGAAGGGCGGTGTCATCAGCAAACATCACGATATGCTTTTCTGCTTCAAAATCTGGAACAAAATGTGGTCTTGGTCCAATCAGCTGCGTTTTTGTTCCTACCTTGGCTTGATGTATCCATTGCATTGCAGGACTCTCATCTTCATGTTCAATCAGATCAATTTCTACTTCGTGGTGATCACGATTAAATGAGCGAATAGTATAAACACGGGTTAAATTTTCAGAAACTTCGATACGGACAGCTAAATTTGGCTTATCCCACATATCTGGTTGATTTGTATTAATTTTAGCATGAACTCTTAAAATGCTTGGGAATGGCCTTGAAATTGCAGTAATTGTCATCTCGGTCTGTTCGAGATTTCTCATATGATCGTTTTGTTTGAGTATATTGTTATCGTTTGAAACCACTTTTTGCTTAGTCATTGTCAATTTACCAATCATAATTAAGTGAAATTTCATTAATTATGCATGGTAATGATAATTATTTGCAATAACTTTAGCATAAAATAAGAGCGAGAGAATGCATTCGACATTTTCTCGCTCAGCTTAAAATAACTTTTTTGTTAGAACTTTCCTCTTATCCAACCATATGCAGCTGCAAAGGGTAAAGCCGTTCGCGCCAAGTAAGGTACATGCCACAAGCCACCATGATTGGCATTTTCCATAATCAAATCTAAAGGATGATTTAACTGTTTGGTTGGATTGGTCGCACTTTCTGGATTATTTAAATCATGTACCCAAAGCGCTGCCATGATGGCATTGGTCGTCTCTGGACTGAATGTTTCTACTTTAAATAAATCTGCACCAGCAAAGGCAGCTTTGAGAATTGGATTTTTAACCACGGAGTGTGTTGTCGTAGAGGGTGCAATATTGATGACCGTTTTTTGGCCACGTGCACGGCTGCGTATTGCAAACCATTGTTGTAGGCGTTTAGCAAGGGCGTAGTTCGGCCCTTGTTCAATGACCATACAATCGGAGATACCGTACTGTTGACCATTATCAGATTGGATTAACTGCTTTGCATTTGGTTTAAAGAAGTTAGTCAAGGAAATATTGTGAATAGATCGAGTGAGTAACTTTTCTATCATTGGACGCTGTTGAGTTTTTTCTTGTATGGAGTTCACTACAGCTTTTGGAATCGCATAAATATCAGTTGGCGTCAGCATAAACATGATACTGCTGTCCGCTTTTTGTTTGCTCACTTGCTCCATAATGCTAATCATGGCGATTGAAACACGGACATGTTTTTCACCATCTAAATATGCAATACCTGCAAGGTCTAAGGTTTCTGCAAAGGTATTCAGCCAATTCGCAATTTCTGGAGTTTGGGTTAATAGGTTGGCACCGAGCTGTTTCTCTTTATTGGCTAAGCTGATCTGTGGAGCGATCAATGTCGCGTTACCTTGCTCAACTGTTTGAGTAATTTTTTCCCATATTTGAGGATTTGGTAAATCAATCGCAATAATATTGGCACGCCATTTTGCCAACCAACTGAGAGGACCCGCTTCAGAAGCTGCACCGAACAACACCATAGTCCGTGAAGATAGATCAAACCATTCAGGGTGAGCTTGGAGTAGGCGTAGTGCTTTTGCATGGCTAGGTTCGATAACTTTTTGATTTTCCCAGCGATCTATTTGTTCGAGTAATGCTTGTCCCTGTAATTTTTCTCCATTGAAAGGAATATACCAAGGTTCAATCGCAGAATTACCTACGCCCTTTAAAACATAGTTATCAAAAGGTTGGTCTTTAATATCAGACATTGCTTGTTCTAACGTCGATTGTTGACCAGCTCTATTAAATGTGAAGAGATTTTTAGCTGCATCTAGACCATTTTGGGCAATAAGTAATGGATAATGTACCGAGCTAATTCCTGTTTTTACAAGTTCTTGAAAGTAAGCTGGATATTTTTTTCTCCAATTTTTTTCTGCTTTAAGTTGTGATGCAAGTGGAGAATCAACGCTACTCAATGCGGCATATAGAATTTTCTTTGCTGTATTTGTCGTACTGGGAGCCTGTTTGCCGGATTGAATTGGAAATTGTATCCCATCATTTTTAGACTGTAATATATTACTCAACTCACTGCTCCCATCTATTGAATCCAGAAATCCTAGGTCAGGATGTCTCTATGCTTTTCCCATTCTATCTTTCAGAATAAAGCCAAATCCTGAAATACAAAATAGCGAAAATAGCGCAATTGATTGACTTTTTTGAATAGAGAAAATGTCGCAATAAATTTATTGATTGGTTGAAAAATCTTTTTTATACAATTTGTTATGATGAAATATGTGCTTTTATATTGATTACATTGATAGGTAAAATATTACTTTATACATACTTAAGTTGCTTTAATGAATAAGCTATTGCAGTCAGATGAGCATTTTAAATCAAGGGCTAATAGTCACCATATGCAGAATAATCGGCGCTCATTTCAAAGAGGATGAGGCTGATACAGCCATTGTATTGGCACAATTATTTTTCGCATACTCAACAAATTCCTCTAATCTCATTGTCTCAGCTTTCACTTTACAGCGATATATTACCCCATACATTGGATGTTTTTGCTCATTGGTCATATAGTAATTTTTAACATGAACAAAAGAATAATAATGGAACAGGGTAGAGTTTTCATCGCCGTCATAGACATATTGCGTACCTGTAAAATGGATATGCAAAGCTTTGGTTTGGTTCATTAATTCATCTAAACTATCCATAACTTCATGAGTACAGATATCGAATGCTTTTGTTTCTTTTTTATCAAGATTTTTTAAGTAATCACCAGCGCATTGTCTGATATACGCTTCATAAATCATTCCGTTTTCTTTCTTAACCGAAAAATATTGATAGCTTTTATTGGCAAGTGTCTTTATTTGGTTCTTTTCAATAAATTCTTTTCCATTGATCGTAATTAATGATTCTTGTAAATCTTTATCTAACAAAAGCGATAAGTTTTTTGCTAAACAAATTGATGAACTAAGACCCATACACATCAATAAGGGGAGGATTCGAAAAGACAATTGATACAGGTTCATGTGTACACCATACAAGATATTACTTAATTTTTAGTAAGCTATTTCTTTCATTGAGTTTCATCTAAATTTTTTATGCTAGCGAACTAGCATAAAAATTAGGCTTAAATCTTACTTATTGAAGTTTGTCTTGCGTATGGGTATCAAAGTCACTTGCATCATGGCGTTCATGCAGTTGGGTTTCCAAATCCCCAAAAGTACGGTTAACCATTCGCCCTCGTTGCACGGCGGGCCGCGCTAGAATCGCATCTGCCCAGCGCTGTACATGTTTATATTGATCCACAGCTAGAAATTCATCTGCATTGTAGACCCAACCTTTCACCAGACTACCGTACCAAGGAAAAGCTGCAATATCCGCAATGGTATATTCTGTACCAGCCAAGTACTCATGTTGTGCTAAATGTTGATCTAAAACATCCAATAAGCGCTTGGTTTCCATAGCAAAGCGATTAATGGCATATTCAATTTTCACAGGTGCATAAGCATAAAAATGTCCTAAACCACCACCAAGGTAGGGTGCACTTCCCATTTGCCAAAATAACCAATTTAGGCATTCAGTCCGTGCAGCGATATCAGTTGGAATAAAGGCTTTAAATTTTTCGGCTAGGTAAAGCAAAATTGAACCTGATTCAAAAATACGTAATGGTGGATTTTGGCTATGATCAACTAATGCTGGGATTTTAGAGTTAGGGTTAATTTCAACGAAGCCACTGCTGAATTGTTGGCCTTCTCCAATTTTAATCAACCATGCATCATATTCGGCATCTTGATATCCCAAGGCTAATAGTTCCTCAAGCAGGATCGTCACTTTCTGGCCATTTGGCGTTGCCAATGAATACAATTGAAGCGGATGTTTACCAATAGGTAATATATGTTCATAGCGGCTGCCAGACGTGGGTTGATTTAAATCAGATTTTTCTCCAGTCCATTGCCAAACTTGCGGGGGGATATAGTTTGAATCACTCATTGTTATTTGCCATATGATCAACAGATCATTCTAGTCTAGGCGAGCTGACCCAAGATTGGGTAGCTTTTTTGTGGCAAAGCTTTATCCATTTTTCTGAGAATGTTATTCCTCTTTTTCACTGCTCTAACTTGGGCCTAATTTTTTGAAAATGTTGATGAATCACACTGAGCCATGCTTGTACTGCAGGAGAGACAGGAAGGTTTTTTTTCCATGCCATGGCCAAATGCCATTGAATGTTGGGCTTTTCCAGCGGGATTGCTGCGAATAATTGGGGATCAAGCATATCGGTATAATATTGTGGCAGTAGGGCAATACCCATACGTTGTAGTACCATATCAGCCAATAAATTCCATTGACTGGTACGGCAAGCAATCGTTGGATAAAAGCCGTGCTGTTGGCAGGCATCAAGAATGATGCTGTTGAGCGAAAAATTTTCAGGAAACATCAGAAAGGATTGTTGTTGCAGTTCTTCCAAATGTATTTTCTTGCGGGTTGCCCAAGTTGCATCTCGTCGCAATAGCACCATCAGTGGGTAATCACACAGTTCAATACTGTTGAAAATTTGATGGTCAAAGGGCTGTAATAACACACCGACATCGAGTTCATTATTCAACAAGGCTTGCTCGATCCCTCGAGAACCCACTTCAAGAAAAGCAAGTTCGATATCTGGCCATTGCTGATGATAATCAAACAGGGCGGTGGTGAGTAGTTGCGAACCGAGTGGAGGCACACCGAGTTTTAAGGTGCCTGTTTTTAATTGTTGATAATTTTCGATTTCCAGAAAGATATTTTGTTCGGCTTGCAATAATCCTACTGCATGTTGATAAACACGCTGTCCTATTTCAGTCAGTTCAACTTGTCTTTTTCGACCATATTCAGGTTTTACAAATAATGCGACCTGAAGCTGTTCTTCCAGCTGTTGCAGCATTTTACTGATGGTCGGCTGTGTCAAGGAAAGCTCTTCAGCAGTACGAGTAAAGCTTTTACTGTTTACCAAACTGACAAAGCATTGTAATGATTTTAGTGAAAGCATAACAAACCTAAAATTATTCCATTTAGGCATAATTTTAACATGAATAATTCATATTATATCGATGTACAGTGGATAAGATCATCCTGTTGTTCACCATCTGATGTCGTTAAATGAGTACCGAAGCTGTTTCTAGATCTCTCCCACAAAATTCGCTCTTGGCCTTAGTGAAACAAATTTTGATTCTTACTGGATTCTGGTTGGCAGGTTATGTCTTAAACCAGAAACTCGGTATCCCAATTTCAGCAGGCATATTGGGGATGTTTCTATTGCTTTTCTGCCTGTTTTTTAAAGTCATTAAGATGGATCAAGTGGCAATGGGCGCTACCTTTGTCTTAGGGGAGCTATTACTGTTTTTTGTACCTGTGGTGGTCGCTGTCGTGCAATATAAAAGCCTGTTTATGACCGAAGGCTGGCAAATTGTATCGAGTATTGCCATTGGTACTATTTTGGTCATGTTAAGCACCTGTTTAACCATCCATTATTACAACCGCTTAAAAAGCTACCTACAGACACGTAAACGTTTTCAGCATAAGCACATCTAAGGTCATCAATATGAATATTTGGTCAATTGTTTGCTTGATCTGGACGCTGCTTGCATACATCGTGGCAAAGCGTATCTATCAAAAGCATCCTCAACTATGGTTATCTCCTGCGATTAGTGTGCCCGTACTCACGATTCTGTTGATGGCGATCTTTGGAATTTCATATCAAACCTATGCACAAGATACGCAGTGGATCGTAAATTTACTTGGGCCAGCAACTGTTGCTTTCGCCGTACCAATTTACCGTTATCGGGACACGATTCGTAAAAACTTGGGGGTCTTATCGATTGCGATTGTGGTGGGGATGAGTGTGGGTGTGATGTCTGCCTATGAGATGGCAAAGTTATTTCACTTTAATCCTGAAGTAACCAATAGTCTGATGGCACGCTCTATCTCAACACCTTTTGCCATGATTTTGGCAGAGGATATTCATGGTTCAGCCGCTTTGGTTTCTTTATTTACAGTGATTACAGGCTTGGTTGGGATGATTTGTGGCGATGCCATTTTAGCCATTACCAAAATCCGTTCTAATGTGGCAAATGGTGCAGCATTTGGTAATGCAGCACATGGTTTTGGTACGGTAAGAGCACAGCAACGTAATAGTGAAGAAGGTGTGATCGCAAGTTTAACCATGGTGATTGCGGGTATTTTGATGGTTTTGGTTGGGCCATTTGCGATTCATTTATGGATTTGATACAGCCAATTAATGAAGTATTAAAGCTGAAGAAATTCAAAAAGGTAAAGATAGCCGCTTTTGAGCGGCTATCACTTTTTAAATTACCACTTATGGCTATAAGACACTTTAAGTGTTATGCCGTTCGCTAATAAGTGACTGGTATTATTACTATTTCTCATCAGTTGACTATAGAGCGGGTAATACTGATTATTAAATATATTTTCTAAGCCAATAGTCATTGTGTCCTTTTTATTTAGTGCGAAGCTGCTGAGTAAGTCTGCAGTTGTATATGACTTCACATCATAACGACCAAAACTATTCACACCATTTAAGCGGTAATCTTCTGCACCGAAATAAGTGGCTTGTAGACGGTTGGTCCAGGTATCGGTCGGACTATAAGAAATATAGCCTGTGACTTTTAGCGGTGGGATACGATAGCCTGTCATATCTTGCTCGGTATTACTATTCTGCGGTGTTTCACGACCTTTCATCCAAGTGATACTACCACCAGTTCCCCATACTTTAGCATCGTCAAGATAGTCAAGCGTTGCTTCAACACCCGTCACTTTTTCTTTGGTTCTGGCCAACACTAAACCATTGTTAAAAGACTGAACCCCGCCTAGATCTGATTTGGAATGGAACACCGCTAAACTAGAACTAAAATTCTTAAAATGACCATTCCAACCAAGTTCATAATTATCCACTTTTACTGGCTCTAAAAATGAAGAAGCTAAGTTAAAGCCCATGTTAGCATTTCGAATGACAATACCAACATCAGGTAATTGGAAACCTTGGTTAAAGGAGGCGTAAATCGAGTGTTCATCGTTTGGTGCAAAGCTGACATTCGCGTTGTACAGCCAAGCATCTGCTTTAACTTTTCCACCTTGCACCGTATATGGATTGGCTTTGCCAAGTTGGGACAATGGAATAAAGCTGTCAATTTTGGCATAGCTGTCTTCATAGCGTGTACCTACTTCCGCTGACCATTGGTCACTGAAACGGTGCTTTAATTGCGCAAATCCACCGATACTTTGAGTGGTGAGTTCTGGTAAATAAATCAGTTTTCCATTTTTGACAAATTCCAGACCACCAGACTGATCATAAATTTTAGGGTCAAAAGTATCTAATGGCATTTCACTTTTTTCACGGCTAAAGTCACCGCCCCAAACAATTGAGGTGTCACCTAAGAACTCAAGTGGTGTATTGACCGTTAAACGGCTACCCAGCACATTATTTTCTTGGTATACCTGATCCACTTGTCCACCGCGTGTTGCCACTTTACGGGCATCAAATGGAGCAAAACGAGTAAAGAAATCTCGGTAATAGACTTGAGCATCTACTTTGTTGCCAAAAAAATCTTTATTGGAATAGGTCAAATTGTAGATTTGATTTTCGTTCTTATTCTGGTCGTTTAGTTTAAGTCCCTTGATTGCTTTAGCAGGAACGCTTCCCGCAGGGAGTTGGGCTACGCTCGGATCAGATGCATAGTCTGAGTCTTGTTCAGCATTATAATAATTTGCAGCAAACTGAAGATATTGATTGTCATCGATGTGGTAACCAAGCTTGGTACCGATGCTATAGGCATCTGCATCAAATAGATCCCCTTGGCTTGGTTCAGGCGCAACACGTCTTCCACGTGCATCGTATGGACTGCCAATACGTTGATAACCAAAGTCTAGTGCATAATCGAAGTTATTTAGGCTGCCTGAAAAATATTGATGGATGTCACCACTCAAGGCATCGGAGCGAAGATTAGTTAAGCCACTTTGCAGTCCAATCACTGTTTTTGCTGTAGGTTCACCACCTGCAGCTTTTGTGGTAATGGAAATTGTACCTCCAGCTGCACCGCTACCATATATGGCATTACTGCCACGGATGACTTCTATACTGCTAATACTTTCAGGATCAATTGCAGAAAGGCCTCTGGAGGTATCTCGGGTTAAATTCATGGGTACACCATCGACTAAGATCAGTGCATTACGACCACGTAAAGTTTGCCCATAATCGGTAATGGTACGACTTGAATCAGATAAACCTGGGACTATTTTTGCTAGTACGGTGGCAATATTTCCTGAAGAGGAATTTTTCAGAAGTTCAATTTGTTTTTCATCTAATTTGGTGACTTGCTTTGCCGAGGAGGAGAGTTCATCTGCACGTGAAGCTGTAATGGTAATGGTTGGCAGTACTTCTGAGGCTTTCTCAGAATTCGCAGTTTCTGTAGGTGAGGCAGCAAAAGATGAGTTGGATAAAAAGATAAATCCACCTATTGATAAAAGTGGAATGAGGTGTTTGACTTCATTTTTTCGGTTGAACAGTTTATCTTTTATCATCTTATTTCCTTTGATCTTAGCCTGAAATTACTTTTAAATTGACGTGGTTGTAATTGAGAATCATTCTACATTAAAAATATGAAAGCTTATACTAAACTCAAGCAACACTTATCTCTTTCATTGATTTTGTATCGAAAAAATTTATAAAAAATTGAGATATGTTGCATAACATGCTTGTTCAATTTGGGAAAATTGTGAATACTCAAGCCCGTAAAATTCATGCTGTAAGATTATCTTTTGGGGTTAGACAACGACTGTGAAAACGTATCCATTTTCTCGTTTACAAAAAGCATTATTGGCGGTTGGTTCTTTTTCATGTTTTGGGCTAAGTTCCATATCAGCCTATGCTGAAACTGAAGGTGATACACCGCGATTAGCACCCATTACAGTAAAAGCCCAAACAGCAGGGGCTTCTTATTATCAACCGACTGTTAATTTATCGGGTTTTACGCAACAACAGCTTGCTGAAATTCCAGCATCAATCAGTACAGTAACTGCGGCACGGATTGCAGATCAACATGCTAAAACATTAACGGACATTATCAAGAATGATGCAGCGGCAGGTGATGGCTATGCACCAATTGGTTATTACCCAAATATTGTCATGCGTGGTTTTGCCTTAAATTTGGGCTCTAGTTATTTACTGAATGGTAACTTGCTGCGCGGTGAGCAAAATGTTGCACTTGAGAATAAAGAACAGGTTGAAATTTTAAAAGGTATTAGTGCCATTCAAAGTGGAATGTCAACGCCTGCTGGTGTGGTTAACTATGTGACCAAACGTCCCAAAGAGATTCGTTCTATCACCGTGGAAACAGACAGTCATGGCGGTAATCGTGTAGCCGCAGACTTAGGTGGTTTGCTTGGTGTAGATCAGCAATTTGGCTATCGAGTCAATCTTGCCAAAGAAGAAATTCATCCCTATGTCGAGCATGTTAATGGACAACGTTGGTTTGGTTCCGTTGCTTTGGACTGGAAAATTTCAGATCGTTCAAAACTCGAATTTGATCTCGAGTCACAACGTCAACGCCAGCGATCAGTTCCGGGTTACCAATTACTTGATGGAAAAACAGTACCTACAGATGTTGAGTGGGATCGTTTATTGGGACATCAAAGCTGGGGTAAACCAGTCATTAACGAAAGCATAAATACTGGTTTAAAGTATAGCTACCAAGTAAATGATGACTGGACAGCAAATCTTTCAGCGTCACAAAGTCGAGTAGTGGTTGATGATTATTCGGCATTTGCTTGGGGGTGTTATAGTGAAATATGCCAAACAACGGGTCTAGGAAATAGCTTTGATCAAAATGGTAACTATGATATTTATGAGTTTCGCAGCCCTGATGACAGCTATCTAACCAATCAATTTAAAGCTGGATTAAACGGTAAGTTCGATACAGGGTCATGGCAACACAAACTCAACTTAGAGTTATCACAAAGCTATAAGCGCCATGCACAATATGATGCGATTAATGAGTTAGTGGGTACGGGAAATATCTATACTGATCCTATTCAATATACACCGAGTGATAAGAAGCTAGGCCAACATTACAAATCATTAAACAGTCAGCAAACAGCCTTGAATGTATTAGATCAGATTGATTTTAATAGTAATTGGTCTGTTTTGGCAGGTGGAAAGCTTTTGCATTTAAATGAAGATGCTTATGATGCAGAAGGCAACAAAATCAGAGACACTAATTTTAATCGCTTTTTGCCGCAGTTTGCAGTGATGTATCAGCCTTGGCAACGTACTCATGTATATGCTTCCTATGCCAAAGGTCTGAGTGATGGTGGACAAGCGCCATGGTATGCCAACAATGCATTTGCCACATTGGCACCAAAACATTCAACTCAGTATGAATTAGGTGTTAAGCAGCAGTGGCAAGATTTACTCTTTACAGCAGCCTTATTTAATTTAAAACAGGACAATCAGTATACCGATACAACGAGTAACTATGTTGCCGAAGGTAAACAACACAATCTTGGTTTGGAGTTCGGTGCACAAGGACGCTTAAGTCAAAATTTAGATATCACTTCTACTTTGGCTTTGACACGTTCACGTTTAAAAGATATTCAATCGGCTGAATATCAAGGGCATCAAACTCAAAACATACCTGCTGTGCGTTTTGCCAGTTATCTATCTTATCAACTACCACAAGTGGAAGGCTTACGCTTATTGGCTGGTATGCAATATAGCAGCAGTAAATATGCAGAGAAAACAGGTACTGTAAAAGTGTCAGGCTATACAGTGTTTAATGCAGGTACAGCTTATAACTTCCGTGCTTATGGTTATGACAATAACTTTAGATTAAATGTAGATAACCTATTTAATCAAAAATACTGGCGAGATGCAGGGAGTTTCTTCGGGGATGATTACTTATTCCTTGGCGCACCTCGCACGGCACAGTTGTCATGGAGTGTAAATTTCTAACTTATTATAAAAATATAGACATTCTCTTTATCTATTAAAGATAAACCGAATATTTTGAAAAGACCAGTTAAGCTATTAGCTGGTCTTTTTCTTTAATGCTATACAGAAATAATCTTTATCAGTGTTTCAATAAGTATCAAATATCACGGAAATTCAATATTTTTGTTTTATAAATAGAACAATTCGTCTTAATAATACTGCTGTGTTCTTTTTCTTAATTTGCAATATTAATCCTGTGTTCAGAAAACATCGATAAACAAGGAAATTCAATATGAGCCATTCAAATTTAGAACTATTGACTGCACAAAACTGCCAAATTATTTTTATCGACCATCAGCCGCAAATGGCATTCGGCGTACAGTCGATTGATCGTCAAGTACTAAAAAACAATACAGTCGGTTTAGCAAAAGCTGCTAAAGTTTTTAATATTCCAAGCATCATTACGACCGTTGAAACAGAAAGCTTTTCAGGTCATACCTATCCCGAACTGTTAGATGTATTTCCTCAAGCACCATTATTAGAACGTACTTCAATGAACTCTTGGGATGATCAGAAAGTGCGTGATGCCTTAGCAAATAATAAACGCAAAAAAGTAATTGTTTCAGGCTTATGGACAGAGGTATGTAATAACTCATTTGCTTTAAGTGCGATGCTAGAAGGCGGTTATGAAATTTATATGGTTGCAGATGCTTCGGGTGGTACCAGCAAAGAAGCACATGACTATGCAATGCAACGAATGATCCAAGCGGGTGTCATTCCAGTGACATGGCAACAAGTTTTACTTGAATGGCAACGTGATTGGGCAAAACGTGATACTTATAATGCAGTGATGGATATTGTTCGGGAACATTCAGGTGCCTATGGGATGGGTGTCGACTATGCATATACCATGGTACATAAAGCAGCAGAACGTACCACTTCACCACACGAAGTATTGGCGCCGATTGCAGCGAAATAATTAAAAATGGAGGAGGCATGATATGCCTCCACTACCTAAAACTGAAAATAATAAGGCTAGGCTCGGAGGGAATGACTGATGTCAGACGTTCAATTGATTTTAAGAAATGCCAAAATAACCACCCTTGATGAACAGATTTCAGAGGCGCAAGCAATTGCAATTGCTGATGGAAAAGTTGTAAAAACGGGCAGTGATGATGACATCATGCGCTTATCAAACAGTACAACCAAAGTGATTGATTTAAATGGTCGCCGAGTCATTCCTGGTTTAAATGATAGCCACTTGCATATTATTAGAGGTGGTCTGAACTATAATATGGAGTTGCGTTGGGAAGGTGTTCCTTCACTTTCAGATGCATTAAGACTGTTAAAAGAGCAAGCAGAGAATACACCAGCACCACAATGGGTTAGAGTCGTGGGCGGGTGGACTGAGTTTCAGTTTGTGGAAAAAAGAATGCCCACTTTGGACGAGCTAAATCAAGCCGCGCCAGATACCCCCGTATTTGTCTTACATCTTTATGCCAGCGCGATGTTGAATCGTGCTGCACTTGAGGTACTGGGCTTTAATAAAGATACACCAGACCCACCAGGTGGAAAGATTGAGAGAAATGAGAGGGGTGAGCCGACAGGACTACTTCTCGCGACACCATCCGCAATGATTCTCTATTCTACTTTAGGAAAGGCACCAAAACTGCCGCTTGAAGATCAGGTCAATTCTACACGTCATTTTATGCGTGAACTAAATCGTTTAGGCATTACCTCCGCAATTGATGCGGGAGGTGGTGGCCAAAATTATCCTGATGATTATGAGGTGATTCAGTCTCTGCATAATAATGATCAAATGACAGTTCGGATTGCTTATAACCTATTTGCGCAAAAAGCAGGAGAAGAACTTGATGATTATAAAAAATGGACGGAGATGACATTCCCTGGTGATGGCGATGAATTACTGAAGGTAAACGGCGCAGGGGAAAACCTGACATGGTCAGCAGGAGACTTTGAAAATTTCTATGAACCACGACCAGATTTACCAGAAAAGATGGAAGCTGAACTAGAAAGCATTGTTGAGTTGTTGGCTGAAAAGAAATGGCCATTCCGCATTCACGCCACCTATGATGAAAGTATTAATCGTTTATTGAATGTCTTCGAACGCGTCAACGGTAGACAGCCTTTTGCGACGCGTTTCATTATCGACCATGCTGAAACGGTTTCAGATCGAAATATTGAGCGGATTGGTGCTTTGGGTGGGGGTATTGCGATTCAACATCGCATGGCCTATCAAGGGGAAATCTTTGTTCAGCGTTATGGTTTGGATGCAGCAAAATCGACTCCGCCTGTGAAAAGAATGCTGGAATTAGGCGTACCCGTTGGTGCGGGTACCGATGCGACACGTGTTGCTTCATATAACCCATGGGTCTGCTTAAGTTGGTTAAGTACAGGCAAAACAGTCGGTGGTTTACCACTTTATGATGAACAAAATCTATTAGACAGAAAAACAGCGTTAAAGCTTTGGACCAAAGGCTCTGCATGGTTCTCTGGAGAACATCAGCACAAAGGTGCATTAAGTTCAGGTGAGCTTGCTGACCTGATAGTGCTTTCAGATGACTACTTTAATATAGAAGATGATGAAATTCAGTGGATTGAGTCTGTTATGACAGTGATGAATGGCAAAATTGTCTATGCAGGCGCAGAGTTTAAGGATCAAGATCCATCGATTCCACCAGCATCACCAGATTGGTCACCAGTCAAACGTTTTGGTGGGCAATGGCGACGGTCAGAAAATCGCAATGCACCTTCGTTATCACCGTTACAAAGTAGCTCGGCAGCGTGTGCGTGTTCTAGTAGCTGTGGTATGCATGGGCATAGCCATGCATGGATGTTGGATGTGCCCATTAATGACAAAGACAAAAAGTCTTTTTGTGGTGCATTGGGCTGCTCTTGTTTTGCTTTTTAACTTGGATCCGCAGATAGATTTCACTTTATTTTAAGTGAAATCTAGGGAAAAGCATGATGAAAATGTATTTGATCTCTTTAACTGCTGGGCTTTTGGTCGGTGTCATATATTACTTGTTGAATGTTAAATCACCAGCACCACCGTTAGTGGCATTGTGTGGCCTGTTAGGAATGGTCATCGGTGAACAATTACTTCCTGCGCTAAGAAATTTGATCAGTTGAAATTTAGCCGAATATAGGCTTGTTTTTTAGGAATTAGAAGATGGATGAGAATATAAAAAAACAGCCCTTGAGCTTATGGGACAGTTGTCGAGATCCAGTATTACTCACTGTCGTTGGCGGTGCAATTGATACCATAGGTTTTATTGCACTGTTCGGCTTTTTCACTGCACATGTGACAGGAAACTTGGTACTGGCTGGTGCCGCATGGGTGAGTGGTGGGTCGGGTATCTGGATTAAACTTGCTGCGATCCCATTGTTCATTGTGACAGTGGCGATCACCAAATATTGTATCGATCGTAGTGCTCAAAAGAGTAAGACGCTGAGTTACCTATTTCTTGGTGAAGCCATTTTTTTAACGGGCTTTATGCTGTCTGGGCTTTATTTCGAGCCGTTCAACAATGCAAATAGTCTTACAGTCGCACTTACAGGTGGTTTGGGTTTAATTGCCTTGGCAATTCGAAACACATCAAGTAAAACGCTAATTAAACACATTAGTCCAAGTACAATGATGACAGGAAATACCACCCAGTTAGGGATCGATATTTCAAATTATATGAGACAGACCAGTCCTGAAAATAAACGGAAATTGTTGCAAAGTTTAAGCATTGTTGTTGGTTTTATTGTCGGTGCGTTTTTGGGGGCGATTCTTTATGTTTACCTCGATTTTTGGAGTGTCGCTTTCTTTATCATTCCTGTGCTTTATTTGGCTTATCTTGCAGCTCATCATCGTTTTGTTCAACCTGAAACATAAACGGACAGAGTTAGATATATATTCAGTGCTTTGTTGTTGAATCGTGATGAATGAGGTTGTATCGCATGGTAATCAATAGAAAAACGCTAATAAAGGGCATTGTTTTGTTTTGTCTCTTTTACAGCTTATCTGCCTGTCAGCTCGTCAAACTTCAACAACGAAGTTTGAGTGCATCCTTGACCGATAAAACTCAAAGTATCTTAACAAGACCTCAATTAAGTGATGCTTCACAAAATACCTTGCTTCTTGCTGGTATTCCAGCCAATGAATGTATCAATCAGCCCGATAGATGTGTACAGACTTTAGAAAAAAAACTAACTGATAATAATGAACAGCGTTATGCTGCAGCCAGTGAAGTGTATTTGGCTCAGGCTTTACGGTTAAGTGAAGAAAAAAGATGTCATGTATCCTTGTTGGAAAGACAGCATTCAACGAAACAAAATCAATGTTTAGATCAAGTACTGACTTTACTTGATCAAAGTATCCGTTTTAGCTATGCCTATTTATTCGAAACGCAACATACACCTCAACAACGTATTTTTGATCAGAGGCAAACGCAGGTTCGGCTTTTTTATAACGTGGCACTTTCACGATTAATCACGACGGCTTATTTACGCTATCAATTCAGTCAGTTTCCAAAACAATTGCTCATTAATCAGCATCGTTATTCTTTCAATTTCGATGATTATCCAGAATTAGCAACGACAGATATTCAATTACTGCAGTCGAGCTACAATATGCGTTTTTCTGGATTTTACAGTGTCAATCGTCGAGATGGCTTTGGTTCTGAATTTGTGTTGGTTGCAAAGAATAAGCAGCCATTCAACTCAGATTATGTTTATGATCCAGAAACCTTTTATGCTGCTCAGGAAAATCCATATATTCATACAGCAAGATATTTATCTGTTACTGCTGTAGCACAACCATTGAAACAGACCCAAGTTGAAGATTTACTTCAAGATGCTGCATTAGAAATCAAGCTGATTGATCCTTTTCGCCATGATGAGGTTCAGGTCGCAGGTGGGAATTATTTATTAACAGCCAATTATTCAGCACCATATGGTCTTTGGTTAGCTGAAAATAATTTAGGTGGTACAGGCTACAAAAGCTTGATTGATCGTAAAGAACAGTTAAGCATGCCACATTTATTCATGTTGGAGCCGTATCAACCGAATAAAAAAATTATTATCTTCGTCCATGGCTTAGCAAGCAGTCCCGAAGCGTGGATTACTCTGACGAATGATATTTTAGGGGATGATAATTTACGTAAGCAATATCAGGTTTGGCAGGTTTTCTACTCTACCAACATGCCGATTTTAGAAAGCCGTGCCCAGATTTATGCTTTGTTGAAACAGGCATTTTCAATGCATGATCCTAAAGATGCCGCAATGTCTGACGCTGTTCTGATTGGACATAGTATGGGTGGTATTATTAGTCGTCTGATCATGGGGCAGGGTGATATCCGTCAGCAAGCTGTTGAAGCCATCAATAATGATAAAGCACATGATTTTATTTTCTCACCTGCCGTCAGTAAGCGCTTTATCTTCCGTCCAATTGATCAAATTAACCGTGTGATTTTTATTGCAACACCGCATAAAGGTACTGCCTATGCAGATCGCTGGTTTACACTCGCGTTACGCAAAGTTATTCATTTACCCAGCAAGTTTTTAACTGCAGCCGAGGTTGCGGTCAAAGAAAAGAAGATTGATTTACATCAGATGAAAAATAATCTTTCCTCAGGCATCATTGAAAATGGACCAAGTGATTTAAGCTATCAGTCCAAATTTATGAAAATGAGTCAGGATGTTCAACCAATAAAGGGTTTAGCGTACCATTCAATCATTGGTAATATCACTCAAAGCCAAGACCCCAAAAAAATGACAGATGGGATTGTGCCATATACCAGCTCACATTTAGAGGGGGCATTATCTGAAAAAATTATCCAAGGTGGACATTCGATTCAGGAAAAACCAGAAGCGATTTTGGAGTTAAGACGAATTTTAAAATTACATGCGAAACAGCATCCTTTGCCACAATGATGATTTAGAGTCCAACAATTTGATGATGGGAACTGTAGTCTCTAAATTTTAGTTATCTCTTAAGATTGCTTCCCCTGTGCGCGGATTGGTGAGGGTCACATTTTCTAAAGCACGAATCAACCAAGATCTGTTCTGTTTGCATAGGACAGCAAGAATTAAAGTATCTACCTGATGTACACCAGCAGGGTGAGCTAGACCTGCTGTTAATCTGCTCCAAAAATGGATAATCACCACTTCATCGGTAATTGGACTCAACTCTATGATTTCATTCTGAAGCGTCGAATCTCGATAGATGGTTTCATGAATAGGACGATGTAAGGCAACAATTTCTTTTATACCTTTTACATAGTGCCCAAAGCGATTTACAAAACTTGCATCCTCACAAAATAGCGAGGCAAAGCCAGCTATATCATGCTCATTCCACGCAGTTTGGAATAAATATGGGATCTGTTCTGGGACAGTTGCTTTAGCCATGATCTTTTCCTTAGCTCAATCCCTTGATCAACGCACTGATCGTCATTTCTTTTAAAGTATTCGGATTTCCCCAAGGATATTCTGGAATACCAATTAGACTTAAGGTAATCCCTAACATACTACAGAGTAAAACGTTCTTGATTTCGTTCGCATCACCTGCACGTATTTCACCACGGGCTTGTGCTTCCTTAATCGCACGCGTGTAAATTTCTAATTGCGGAACTGCTTGTGAAGCATCGACAAAATAATGTTCCTCAGCATTTTGTGGATGATCTTCAATGAGGAAAATTGCTCTGCAATCATTTGGTCGATTTAACCAAAAATCAACTTGAGCAGTACACAGCTTTTCGAGTCGTTCTGATTCAGGACTGTTGTTGTAGCATTCTTCCAGCTCAAGCATTAAATCTAAAAAAATCACTTCCCAAATATGGTGCAGTAACTGTCTTTTACTCGGAAATAAGGTGTAGAGCGTTGCAGGTAAACAGTCTGCTTGGGCTGCAATTTTACGCATAGATACACCTTCGTATCCATGTGCTGCAAATAGGTCTCTGGCCGCCTGAATAATTACATTTCGATTGGCTTCGATTTGTTCCTGACTGCGCGGAGGACGTCCACGGCGGGGGGCTTTTGTTTGATTATTTTCCATAGCTATTGATTTTAGTGAACACGTTCCATAAAATCAAATTTAATTTTAATGAACGCGTTCATTAAAATATGGATGATAATTTTAATAGCAGGAAATAATGATGGATACTCAAACAACTGAAAAAACCTGGGATGTAATCGTGGTCGGTGCTGGTTTGGCAGGTTTAAAAGCAGCACTGGAATTGAAGAAAGCGGGTAAAGATGTATTGCTTTTAGAAGCGCGTGATCGTGTCGGTGGGCGCTCAAAAGCAGGTGAAATCTATGGAGAAACCATTGATCTAGGTGGGCAGTGGGTTGGTCCGCAACAAAAACTGTTATTGGCACAGGCACAAGAACTGGGTGTCAAAACCTATCCTCAATTTATCAAAGGTGCGAGCTTGGTTAGTCGTAATGGTTTAGTTAAATCATATCGCTCCAATATCCCCAAGCTCCCAATTGCTTCACTGCTTGAAATTGCGCTACTTGAGCGCCGTTGGAATAAAGAAGCTCAAACATTGCCGAATGGAGAACCTTGGTTAGCAGCACAAGCGAAGCAATTGGATGCTGAGTCGGTTGAAAGTTGGCTGTTAAAGCATGTGCGTACAGACGGTGCGCGAGACTTTATGCGAACCATCGTAGGGGCACTCTTCTGTTGTAACACCTCTCAATTGTCCTATCTGTTTTTCCTTGAATATTTTAGACAAGGGCATGGACTTGAAGTTCTCATCTCAACTGAAGGTGGGGCACAGCAAGATAAATTCATCGGTGGCGCATGGCAAATTTCCAAGCTGATTGCAGATCAATTACAAGAGCATTTAATCTTAAATTCACCCGTTTTAGCTGTTGAGCAGCATGCAGATCATGTCAGAGTTGTGTGTAAAACCCAAAGCTATAAGGCAAAAAATATCATCATTGCCACACCGCCTGTACTTGCATCCAAAATTCATTACACACCACCGCTACCTACAAAGCGTGAACGCTTATTACAAAGTATGACCATGGGTGCTGTGATCAAAGTCCATTTGGCCTATAGCAACGCTTTTTGGAAGCAACAAAACTTAAATGGTGCTGTGGTTGCGACAGATCGAGCTGTCAGCGTTGTGTTTGATCAATCTCCAGAAGGGGCAAATCATGGTGTTTTACTAGGCTTGATCGAAGGTGATTATGCAATCGAGTTAAGTTCGCTGGATGTTGAAGCACGTCGTCAACGGGTCATTGCAGATTTTGTTTATTACTTTGGTCAACAAGCAGCACATCCTTTGGAGTATATAGAACAAGACTGGCTCACCGAAGAGTGGTCTCAAGGGGGATATGTTGCACATATGCCACCAGGGGTGATGACCACTTATGGCGATTGTATCAGACAGCCTGTCGATCGAATTCATTGGGCGGGTACAGAAACAGCAACCGAATGGAGTGGCTATCTAGATGGTGCTTTACAGTCAGGTATACGCGCTGCCAAAGAAATTATTCACAAACAGACCTTAAGTCTGTGATTATTCAGTAAACACCTTGAATTACATGACCTTCATTCTGATGAGTAAGGAATAAATATGCGGTCTCAACAGTTTCTAAATGGAATTCACTATGAATTGCAAAATCGTGCTTTTGCGCTTAGCGCAATTGTACGTATCGCCAATCGCGTACAGGGAACACAAGAATATATTTTCTGGAGTGCCTATGGAAGTTTAGAACGATTCAATACGCCACATTATTTTGCATATGCAGAGAGGTTAGGCCTCGATGCAACACCATCTTTTTTGACTAAGGCAAAAGCATCACTGATTAGTTCAACGCCATCTTTCTTATTGGATGAATTACTTAAACTGGTTTATGCAAAAACCAAAGTTTATATGGAGGATTTAAAACAAGTCCATGCCCAAGGAACAGAAGCAGATCGTGAGTTTCTAGACTATATGCTTGCACAAGAGCAAGTCCAAATAGAATTGATGGAACTGGCGATCAAGAAGCAATATCGTGAAATTCCTCCTAAAATTGATCACTTTATCCAGCACTATCGAGACAAGAAACTGGTTTAGAGCGTGTTTTATTCTTATGAGTTGAAAGTAAATCGTCCTATACCTGCATCGATATAGGACGATTAAACAAATAAAATGGCTAAGTCATTAAACGCACACCATTATTTAGATTCGGACTTTATCATATATCCTTTTCGCAGCTGATGTGATCGCTAACATATGAATAACCCCATGAATCATGCCTTCTAACAAATGGAAGTTCACATTAACGCCAGCAGCTTGCAATCTCTCTGCGTACTTTTCACCATCATGTCGAAGTGGATCGTATTCACATACAAAAATTGTGGCATCAGGTAAGTCTTGTAATGAATGCGCAAGCAAAGGGCTGACAAGCTCATTTACTTTGTCTGCCTCAGCATTAACATATTGATCCCAACAATACGCCATGGTTGTCGTCGTTAAACCAAAGCCTTGTGCATATGTTTGATAAGAAGCGTTACTCATGGTGGCATCTAATGCTGGGTAGAACAGCAGTTGATGACTGATTTTAATATCAGGATGTTGTTTTGCCAGTAGGCAGGCCGCTGCTGCAATATTTGCTCCAGCACTGTCTCCACCCACTGCAATACGATTTTTATCAAGACCAAATACCGAAGCATTTTCCTGAATATAAGACAGTGCCGTAAAAAAATCGGTTAATGGTATTGGGAATTTAACTTCTGGCGCTAAACGATAGTCGACGGAGAATATCACTTGCACCATTGATTCAGCCAATAAACGACAAGCACGGTCCCATGCATCTAGGCTGCCAAGACACCATCCACCACCATGAGCAAACACCATCGCTGGGCGTTGTTGCACATGTTCTAAAACATAAGGAACATAAACACGAACTTCAATTTCTGCTTGATCCTCAGTCATCACCCTAAAGCTGTGTTGATAAGATGAGTCTTGTTCAACGCCTTGTTGTAGGATAATCGATTGATTTACCTGTGCTCTCAGTTCATCGAATGTGTTTGCAGCGGGTAATGCAGACTGAGACTTAAGCCAATTTTCGATTTCAATATCTAAAGTCATCTTGCTTTTTCCTGCTCTAAAAAATTAAGAATCAATGAACAAAATACTTCTGGTTGTTCTTCCATAATGAAATGACCACAATCTTTGACAATCGCACTGGATAACTGAGTACTCACTTTTTTCATGGTTTCATAAGGTGCATCATTTGTCGCATGCTCTGCACCGATTGCGAATACGGGCATATTTAAAGTTTTGGTTTCCCTAATTTTATTCTGACGAATAGTTTCAGGGATGGCACGATAGTAATTAAAACCTGCTGTTAAACGCCCTGAAACTTTATAAGCCTCTATATAGGTTTCAGCAGCAACTTTATCTCGATGCCATGACCATTTATCAAAAATATAATTGAGATAGGTTTCTTCACGGCCCATCACTAAAGCTTCAGGCAAATCGCTAATCTGATTAAACATAAAATGCCAGAGAAAAATATTCTGTTCAGGTGGAACAAAAATTGGGGGCGGAGGAGCCAACCCCGGAATTACAGCTTCTGTGACAGCAAGACGAGTGACTGATTCAGGAAAATCGCAGGCGAGTGCATAACCAACCCACATTCCGATATCATGCCCAATAACGGCATAGCGATGATGTCCAAGTTCGGACATCAGACTCGATAGAATGGCTGCAATATGTCCAGTATCATAATGACCATCAAGTGGAGCTGAATATCCCGTCCCAGGTGGATCAACCGCAATCGCTTGATAACCATGCTGAGCCAACTCAGCCATGACGTGTCGCCATGCATACCATGTTTGTGGCCACCCCGAAATCAGTAAAACAGCGGGCCCATTGCCTACAGATACGTAATGTAATTTTTTAGCTTCAATATGGATGTAGTGATGATTAAATTGATTTGATAATTTTTCAGTGTGCGTCGTCATCATTATTTCTCGTTCTACGCTTAAATGCCCAATAATTGGTTGATTTGTGATTGATTTACGGGTGCAGCTGCAAAGTCATCAAATATTTTATCGGTCACATGGATAATATTTTGTTTAATGAATTCAGCACCTTCACGTGCGCCATCATCTTTATTTTTTAGACAACATTCCCATTCCAAAGTTGCCCAACCTTGATAGTTGTTATGTGCTAATTTTGAGAAAATCGATTTAAAATCAACTTGACCATCACCTGTAGAACGGAAGCGGCCAGCTCGATCTCCCCAATTTTGATAGCCACCGTACATACCTTGACGACCTGACGGTGTGAACTCGGCATCTTTTACATGGAACATACGAATGAAGTCCTTGTAGATATCTAGGTATTCTAAGTAGTTCAGTTGTTGAAGAATAAAATGGCTAGGATCAAACAAGATCTGACAACGTGGGTGATGATTGGTGCGTTCTAAAAACATTTCAAAGCTAATGCCATCATGCAGATCTTCACCAGGATGAATTTCATAGCAAAGATTGACATCGTATTCATCACAGGCATTTAAGATCGGAGTCCAACGGCGAGCAAGTTCATCAAAAGCTGTTTCGATCAGCCCTTCAGGACGTTGCGGGAAGGGAAAGATATAAGGCCATGCTAAAGAACCAGAGAAAGTTCCCATCTCATGTAACCCTAGACGCGCAGACGCTTGAACCGAAGCTAACATCTGTTGTTCAGCCCATCGGGTTCTTTCTGTTGGTTTGCCATGCAAATATGAGGGTGCAAAACCATCACATAAAGCGTCATAAGCAGGATGAACCGCCATTAACTGACCAAATATATGCGTACTTAACTCACTAATTTGCAAACCGTTTTGATCTAAAACACCTTTGATCTCATCACAGTAATTCTGACTTTCTGCGGCTAAATTGACATCAAATAATCGTTTATCCCAAGCAGGCAGTTGAACAGCCTTAAAACCGTGATCCGTCACCCATGCGGCAATACTTGCTAAATTGTTGAATGGAAAAACATCATCACTGAATTGGGCAAGGTGAATACTGGGGCCTTTGATTGTTTGCATCTTTGAAACTCAATTAGTTGTCGATCGACAAACAATAGGCTGAATATTATTTAAAAACAACTCATTTTTAAATGGATGTTGAAAATTGGCTTTAGATACAACAAATCATATTGATTTATTTGCGAAAAATTTTTTTCCGATTAATAATAAAAAACACTAAGTTTGAAAAAAGAAGCACTATGGCGGGTCGACCAAGAGAGTTTGATAGAGAAAAAGCGTTGGTCAAAGCACGGGATTTTTTCTGGCAGCATGGCTATGAAGGAACATCCATGTCAGATTTAGTTGAGGTTTTGGGTATTGCTTCAGCGCGTATATACAAAGCATTTGGTTCAAAAGAAGCGCTTTTCAGAGAGGCGGTTAAACATTACGAAGAACATGAAGGTGGCTTTGCAGTCAAAGCATTGCAGCAGCAAAATATCAAAGCGGTAATGACCCAATTATTTCAAGAAGCGATCAAGTTATACACTCAAACAAATCATGCGTATGGTTGTATGGTTGTTTCTTCGGCAAGTGTATTAAGTGAAGAAAATCAAGACCTTATCGTCTGGATGAAACAGCAGCGTATTCAGCGTGTTGAAGGTCTGATTCAACGTTTTGAGCAAGCTAAACGGGATGGTCAATTGCAGGAGGATGCCGATCCTGAACAATTAGGGCAATATTATGGGCTGGTTTTACATGGCTTATCTGTACAGGCAAGAGATGGTTATTCAGAACAAGTGCTATTATCAAACATCAGCTTGGCACTTAAAAATCTAGATCAATATTTGGTAAAACCTTAGCAAATTAATAGCAGTCTATACTCGCCGTCTTTCTCAGCAGGTGCTCGGTGCACACATGGTGGGACTTGTTGCGTTGGATGATCAACTGCTAAACGCCAAAGATGTCCTACGCCTAAATTCACTGGGTTTACATTTGGCTTAGGTTGATAATGCAAATCAAAGAAATACTCTGAGAGGAACGTTTCAAACTCAGCATCTGGACCATTATATAATTTCTTGAGTTTGTCTCTTATTTCTGTGATCAAAATCTTTTGCTCAACTTGATCATGAGCCAGAATATCACTTGCAGGACCATGATAAGTACATAAAAAAGTATCAGTTTCGATGGGTGATCGATCCACATGATATGAATATACATCGGTTGAAATGAAATCGAGGTCTTCATCGCGCTCATAACTTTTAAGTAAATTTAGGCACGGCGATGCGCCTAAATCAGTCAGTAGCTGTATATCAGTTAATATCCTTTCTCTTGCAAAATCGCCTTTTTCTGAAAGTTGTAATGCCAAAAGATTCTCAACAGAAACCTCTGTAATATTCTCTTTTAATTCAAGTTTATTCACAACTTCTTCAAAATCACCAACCAAATTTCTATACCAGCAAAGGGCATTCATATCACCTTGAAAATGGCTATTGATAAGCTCAGAAAAACTAGAAACCGTTTTAATTTGGGTATTGTCAGAAAAGGGATTTTTCATATCAGAATTAAAAATAGATCATAGCTCATTATACAAGTAACTTTAGAGAAATGTCGTATGTACATTTATATTCAGTAAGCTTAACTCTTATTTAGTGGTTTTAATTTATGCTATTGATTTTTTAATAATTTATTTTGGTAAGTGATTTTATATATATTCTAGATAATTGAATAAACAAATGGGATTTTCATTAATCTGCAATGTAATCGGCACAAAATAAACAATGGAAAAATTTACGTCTAATCGCGTATTAGAAAAATCACTTTTTATAAAATATAGAGTAACTCATGACTTCTATGCATGCACTAACAAATGGTCAGGAACACTGTTTGGAAACTTATATAAATCGAGAGTTATCATTATTAGAGTTTCATAAACGAGTGCTTGCACAGGCAAAAGATGATGGGCATCCACTACTGGAACGCCTTAATTTCTTAATTATTTTTTCTCGCAATTTGGATGAGTTTTTTGAAATCCGTGTTGCAAGCCTAATACAACAAATGAATTTGTCGACTCAGACGGTAGGGCCCGAAGGGACCCCTCTCACGGACGTATTACAACAAATTTCTAAAGTCGTTCATGAGGCAGTAGAACAACAATATGAAATATTAAACCATTCCATTCTCCCTCAATTGCAAGGTCATGGAGTTCATTACATCCAATATGCTGACATCCTAGAAAAGCATAAGGCATGGATTAAAAATTATTTTTTTAATGAAGTACAACCTGTTGTCACACCGATTAGTTTAGATCCTGCACATCCATTTCCTCGATTGGTTAATAAAAGTCTGAATTTTATAGTGACTTTAGAAGGAAAAGATGCATTTGGACGAGAAATTGATTTAGCCATCGTACCGGCACCGAGATCCTTACCTCGATTGGTCAAATTACCACCTCAAATTTCAGGTAATTCAGAACATTACATTTTACTCTCTGCGATTATTCAGGAACATATAGCAGATTTGTTCCCTGGCATGAAAGCAACAGGATGCTATCAATTTCGTGTGACACGTAATGCCGATTTAACCGTATCTGAAGATGTTGAAGACTTGGCGATTGCGCTCAAAGGAGAATTATCAGCAAGACGTTTTGGACGCGCCGTTCGATTGGAAGTCAATAAAAACTGTCCTGAGCATATTGCCGATTATTTGTTGGAACAATTTGAGCTAGAGAAAGAACATTTATATTTTGTTGATGGTCCTGTCAATTTGGCTCGTTTCATTTCCAATTTTGATTTACCAGAATTACGATTCCAACCCTACCAACAAAAAATCCCAAAAGTGCTCTATACCAAAAAGCCAATTTTTGATGTGCTTCAAGCAGGCGATGTATTGTTACACCATCCATTTGATAGCTTTACCCCTGTGATCAAGCTGCTCAGAGACGCAGCCTATGACCCCAAAGTACTTGCGATTAAACAAACGTTGTATCGGAGTGGTGCCGACTCTGAGATCGTAAAAATTCTTGCAGAAGCAGCAAGAAATGGCAAAGAAGTAACAGCCGTTATTGAATTAAGAGCACGTTTTGATGAGGAATCAAATATTGAAGTAGCCAATGTACTTCAAGAAGCGGGTGCAGTCGTTGTATACGGGATTGTTGGTTATAAAACCCATGCAAAAATGATTCTGGTGGTACGCAGAGAACAAGACAGAATCAAACGATATGTGCATTTAGGCACAGGAAACTATCACGCGACCAATGCAAAAATTTATACCGATTATGGCCTATTAACCAGTGATGATGAAATTTGTGAGGATGTACATAAAGTTTTTCAGGAGTTAACAGGAATGGGGAAAATGGCAAAATTAAAAAAACTTTTCCATGCTCCATTCACCTTACATTCCCAACTTATCGAATTAATACAACAGGAAATTGAAAATAGTAAAGCGGGTAAAAAAGCGCAGATCATAATCAAGGTAAATGCATTGACTGAACCGCAACTGATTAATGCACTTTATAAAGCATCGCAGGCAGGTGTGCAAATTGATTTGATTATTCGTTCAATTTGTTGTTTAAGACCACAAGTGAAAGGGCTTTCAGAAAATATTAGAGTCCGCTCAATCGTAGGACGTTATTTAGAACATACCCGTGTTTATTATTTTTACAACGATGGTGAAGTTAAGTTGTACTGTGCCAGTGCGGACTGGATGGGGCGAAATCTGTTCTCTCGAATTGAATGTTGTTTCCCAATTGAAGATAAAAAGCTAAAAAAACTTATTATTGAAGATGGCTTAAAGAATTATTTGAAAGACAATTGCAGAGCATGGGAGCTTCAAGCAGATGGAACGTGGTTACAATGCCAGCCTAAACAAGATCAATCAGTGCATATCGCGCAAAGATATTTGATGGATAGAGAGATTGGCTGAGTATTACTGAATTGTGATGAAGCTAATTCAAAAACAACTGGCAAGAGCGCATAAGCACCTATATCCGATCGATTCAAATTTTAGTCAGATAACGATATATCGATTGGATAATGGCGTTTCTTAGCTCTTGCGGCTTCACATTGACTGGGGGTTCAAGCACTGCTGCATGAATGAGTGACTCTAATAATTGTAAGATCATCCAAACAATGAGCGGTTTATTTTTTTCTACGATTTCATCTTGATGTAATTCAACTAAACGAAAGATTTCTTGTCGAATCCCAGTTTCATCTTCAACGCTATTGATATCAAAGAAAGGGAGTTTCTTTTCAAGCAATTTGTGCAACTCAGGTTCAAATGAATGGGCAGCAATAACACCATCAACCAAAGATTCGATTCGCTGTTTTAAAGTCTGGGCATTTTGGCTATCGATCACAGTTCGCAGAATATCTCCAATGTGCTGCGTATGCTTTTTATGCAATGCTACAATGAGTGAGTCTTTATTGGGAAAGTATTGATATAACGAACCGATACTAATACCAGCGCGCTCTGCAACTAAATTCGTATTAAATTTTGCATAATCCATTTCTTTCAAAATTTCTGCCGCACTTTGTAAAATTGCATCGACAGTCACTTTTGATCGACCTTGGCTAGGTGCTTTTCTCGGTTTGAACACTGATTTCATGGTCATAAGTAGACAGCCTAAATGTGAGCATTAACTCATTTTTATAAACAACGATCAATATAATTGCTATCAAAAAATATGAGTAATATCTAAATTACCTAAAAATACAAAATAGAGATAAATTTTAATTAATTGATTTTATTTAATTTATATCCATATCTTCGACCATGGCTAAATGCGAGTATCTAATGTGAGCTTTTACTCATATTATGAATTCATCCTATGACTTCTTCAAATTATTGAGGAAACTGAAACAATGAAGATCAAACAATTTCTCACTTTTTCCCTCATAGCATTAAGCGGTTTTAATGCTTATGCAAATAGCTATCAGATTACAGAGAGTCGTACTCAGTACCAGCTCACGGCTGCACCAATTGTCCAAGTAGAAAAGAAACATCAAATTGCCTCTGGGGTATGGCTTATCCCAGACCCATATATTAATTATGTACCTAACATAGGAATCATTGAGGGAAAGGATGCCATCCTCGTTATTGATACGGGTATAGGCCAAAGCAATGGTCAAAATGTTTATCAAGTGGCGAAAGACATTGCTAAAAACCGAAAGATTTATCTTACAACCACCCATTTTCATCCAGAGCATCAGTTTGGAGCTTCTGAATTCAAAGACGCGACTTATATCATTAACAAAAAACAAAATGATGAGTTAATCGATAAAGGGGAAGACTACCTAAAAATGTTTCGAGCTTTTGGGAAGATCGAAAAAAATGCACTTAAAAATGTAAAGCTCCGTTATGCAGATCAAACTTACACAAATCGGCAAGTACTGAATTTGGGAGGTCGACTGGTTACACTACAAGAGATGCCTGCCCACACTCGTGGTGATCAAATCATTTATGATCAGCGTTCTGGTGTCGTTTTTATGGGGGATCTATACGAGAGAGAGTTCTATCCGATCATGCCTGATGAGGACTCGAAAGGGAGTCAATGGATTAAGGTGATTCAGCAAACAATTGATATGAAGCCAAAGATTGTCGTACCTGGCCACGGCAAGCTTTCAACAGTTAAAGATTTACAAGAATTTAAGCAACATATGCTTCGAGTAAAGAGCTTGGTCAAACAGCAAATTGATTTAGGGCTTAACCAAAATCAGATTATTAAAAAGATATCACCTACGATTTATAGAGAATATCCTCAGTGGAATAATAGGGTGTTTCTCCCATTCCAGATTGCAAATTTTTATGCAGAGCTTACAAAACAATCAATCGTGTTGCCTAGCTTAGTTAACGAACTTCAGTCTGATCCAGCTAAATAATTTTGGGAGTATGGCATGGAATTAAATTTAGAAAATTTCCCGATAGTGGAAGTGAGTCATCTTCAGCAAGGTAGTTTAGCTGAATTTATACAGCAGTTAGATCAGTTACTGCAACGCAATCAACCTTTCGTATTAATCCGCGATCTAAAATCCAAATTCAATGAACCATCGCCATCACAAGCACAATGGAAACAGACCATTCAGTGGATCAAAGCAAATACGCAAGCATTATCCTTAGTACAAGGGTGGATTGAGATTGCGGAAGAAAAGGTTGATCCCATGTTTTTAGATCGGGATCAAAAAATCTGGAAAATATCGTTCTACCAAGTCCAAACACAAGAAGAAGCAATCCTGCTGAGTCAAAAGTTATTGTCTTCATCGTTTTAAAATGATTTCTAGAAAAAGACCAAGAAAGATAAATAGATTCTTCTCTTGGTCTAGGCATCGCATTTAGTTTTCAATAATGTTCTTTAGCCATTCACGAACGCCACTTTCAATGTTTGGTGGCATTTGGTCTTTAATCTCCACTTCTAGATCTTCAATAATGACATTACATTTATGAAAACATTCGACTCCACTTCCAGTGAGCTCTAATTGCTGTACTTTTTTATTCGTCGGGTGTTTCTTCTTTACTAATAAATTTTGCGACTCTAACTTAGAAATAATTTGATTGACCGTCTGTGGCGTAAGTAAAGATAGACGAGCAATTTCTGCATTTGATAAGCCAGGACAATTATAAATAATTGAAAGTATAGCGAATTGAGCTGAAGTAACTTTCAATTCTAATAAAACACGTTCCATTTTTAAGCGATACGCACCAGCCGCTTTCCGCAATAGATATCCCAAATAGCCATCATCATAGCCAAACATTTCGTTACTTTTAGTTACATTCATAGATAAAGGAATCCTTTGCCGACAAGAAATATTATCAGTATACTGACAATATTATCAGTGCCCTGATAATCCTGATTGGAGCTGCATCTGAGCAGAACAATCATATCTTATTGTATAGAGGAGTTTCAAACGATGAGACGAGGTGCTTTGGCAGAGGCTTTTCATGCAGTTTGGAGTACGAACCATAAAAATATCTTTAATGCTTTTGAGATCAAATTCATCCGTTTGAAAATCAGCATTATTCAAATCGAGGGATTAATCGTTAATAGAAAACTAAAGGCAATTAATACAAATTTTAATGGCGTTGTTCAGAATTCTGGTCGTTAAAGTTTGTATTAATTGAATATCTCATTCAAATTTCTATCGTGAGTTAAATATGAAATTATCTAAATTATCTCTGTGCACGCTGTTTACACTATCCATAACAGCGACCCATGCTTATGAATTATCAGATATCGTTGATACATCAAATGGGCAAATTCAAGGTGTTGCAGAAAGCAACTTAGTACGATTTCAAGGTATTCCTTATGCTGAAGCCCCAATTGGCGCAAGACGATGGGAAGCACCTGTCGAAAAAAGAAAATTAGACGTAGTTTATTATGCAGGGAATCTGGCAAATACTTGTGCAACAACAACGAATTTGGGTGGATTCAGTAAAATAAGTGATTCCGAAGATTGCTTATATTTAAATGTCTATGTCCCTAAAAATGTAAGTCTGGATAAGAAGCAAAAAGCACCTGTATTATTTTGGATTCCTGGCGGTGGATTACAAACGGGTTCTGCCAATGAGTATGATTCTCAGTACTTCATTGATAAGGGCATTATTGTTGTCACAATTAATTATCGTTTAGGACCATTTGGATTTTTCTACAATCCCAGCACGACCAACAAAGATGCAGCATTTATTAATTTAGGATTAATGGATCAACAAGCCGCACTAAAATGGGTGAATAAAAATATTGAATCCTTTGGTGGAGATGCAAAAAATATTACGATCTTTGGCGAATCAGCAGGTGGGCAAAGTGTCCTAGCCAACATCTTCTCACCATTGTCTAAAAATCTTTTTCAAAAGGCCATCGCTGCCAGTGGTTCTTATCATGCTGATTTAAAAAATGTCGCTGATGCAAAACAAGTGACCCATACCATCGCTCAAAAACTAAATTGTGTAGGTGATGCTTCTGTGGTCAGTGCATGTTTAAAGAGCAAACCAACAGAACAGTTCTTAACACCAGACATTAGCTCATTATTCAATGATGGTTTTTTCATCGACAATACAACCTTGAACAAATCTTTCTATCAATCGATAGAAAGTAATGAGTTTAATGTTTCAAGCATGATTAATGGCTTTAATACAGATGAGGGTAGTTTCTTTGCTGGTGTGATTGAAAATTCACTCGGTCGAAAAATGAATTATGACGACTATGTTGGTTCATTAACTGGACTGTACGGTAAGAATACCCAAAAACATATCATCAAAAATAAAAAGCCGAATGCATTAACTGATTATACGCAAGCATTCAGTGAGGACCTTGGCAAATACAAGTTCGTATGTCCTACGATAAAGTTTAATGACTTGTTCTCTAAAAAAGTAGCTTTATACAGCTATGAATTTGCTGACAAATCTGCGCCTCAATATATCAAGCCTATTTCTATTGCTTATGGTGCATACCATACAGGAGAGTTGGCTTATCTCTTTAAAGACTTCCGTGGTGCCAATGGAAGCCTGACCAAACTGAATCCATCTCAAGCAGAGCTGTCTAAAACGATGGTGAATTATTGGGCCAACTTTATCAAAACAGGTAATCCAAACGGCGATGCATTGGTGAATTGGGCTCAATATCAAAATAACGCCAAGAATACGCTCTTGTTTAAGACTGATGGAGCCAAACTGATTCAAGAGCGTAGTTCAAATAGATCATGCCCGAAATAGTCATTCTTTTTAATCATTCTAAAATCTCAATACAGGAGACAGATCAATGTCTGTAACAACTGAAAACCAAGTTAAAAAAATTGATTTATGGATCAATGGTGAACGTATAGCTCCCGCATCTAAACAGTATTTTATTGATCATAACCCTGAAGATGACTCTGTCTTTGCAGAAGTTGCAGATGGTGATGAAAGTGATGTAGATCGTGCAGTGCAAAGTGCCCATCTTGCATTTCAAAGCTATCGTAAAACTCTTGCCAAGGAGCGAGAAGTTTATTTAATCAAAGCGGCATCTTTGGTAGAAAAATATGAAGACAAATTCATAGAGTTATTGGTCAAAGAGGTGGGTTCTCCGATTGGCAAAGCACGCTACGAAGTTGCCTATGCAGCCAATTGTTTACGTGCAGCGGCAGGTGTGGCACGTCGTATCTCTGGCCAAACACTTCCATCTGACAGTTTAGGTCGTTTTGCGATGACGACTCGCCAACCTATTGGCGTGGTGGCAGCAATTACTCCATTTAATGTACCACTATTAAAAAGTGCAAAACTGAGCTCGTCTCCATTAGCGACAGGGAATACCGTTGTATTACTGCCATCGGAACAAGCACCGATGATCAGTAACTTGCTTGCAGATATTTACCATGAAGCTGGATTCCCACCAGGAACCGTCAATGTTGTTACTGGGAATGGTGCTGTCATTGGCGATGCCTTAACAACACATGATTTGGTCAAGGCAGTCATGTTTACGGGCTCAAGTCGAGTCGGGAAGCACATTGGTGGGCTGTGCGGTTCTAGAATGAAACGTGCACTTTTAGAATTAGGTGGCAAAAGTCCTCTGGTTATTCTAGATGACGCAGACCTTGATGCTGCTGTAGAAGCCGCGGCAATGAGTCAGTTCTTCTTCCAGGGTCAAGCCTGTATGGCGTCAAGCCGGATCTATGTTGACAAGAAAGTTGAGCAAGAGTTTCTTCGCCGTTTTGTCAAAAAAGCTGAAAGCTTAGGTTTAGGTGATTTATATGATGAAAGTACTTCTGTTGGGCCAATTATCTCAGCACGTCAACGTGAACGTGTGCGCCATCATATTGAAGATGCACGAGCTAAAGGTGCAAAGGTATTAACAGGCGGAGAGTGGATTGGTCATCGTTGCAAACCGACCATCTTATCTGGAGTGAATGAATCGATGGTGGTGTACCGCGAAGAAACCTTTGGACCTGTAACCTCTGTTTATTCATTTTCTGACTTGGATGAAGCGATCGCACAGGCCAATGATAGTAATTATGGTCTCTGTTCTGCGATTTTCACACAAGATATCAATAAAGCCTTCCGCTTTGTTCAAGAAATTGAATCTGGAATGGTCCATGTCAATGCACCAACGATTTTGGATGAACCGCATGTCCCATTTGGCGGCGTAAAAGACAGTGGCTTTGGTCGTGAAGGCACAGATATCGATGTTGAAACCCTAACCGAGTGGAAATGGGTCACCATTAATCTGAATTAAGATTTGATTTTGACCGAATCTTGATAAAGAAACTCGGTCAACTCCACTGCATGGTATGAATGTTGATGATCCAATTTCTTAGCACTCATACCATGCCGGCATAGCATATGGTCTGGTAAATGAATATGAACTCTAATCCTCCAATTCTAAATAAAGAGCGCTCCATCTTTCTGCTAATCGCTTTGCTATTGGTTGCATCGAGTTTACGTGCACCAATCACGGGAGTTGGGCCAATACTTGAGCAATTACGGTTGGTGTTTGGCCTTTCACCCACTGCAGCTGGCTTATTAACAACTTTACCGCTGATTGCTTTTGCTGTTATTTCTCCATTTACCGCACGCTTTTCAATTAAATTTGGTTTTGAGCGAATTCTTTTCACCTCCTTAATAGTAGTTATTGCTGGTGCTGTAGTCCGCTCCATTGGCTCAGCCACGATGCTTTTTATTGGAACAAGTATTATTGGTATTGGTATCGCTATTGGAAATGTATTGGTACCTAGTCTGGTAAAACGTGATTTTCCAAACAGCGTACCCGTTGTCACAGGATTATGTTCTATTGCGATGGCTGTAGCAGGGGCTTTTGCATCGAGCAGTGTTGTTCCTCTTACTCAAATTTTAGGATGGCAGCCAACTTTAATGGTTATAGCCATTTTTTCCTTCATTGCTTGTCTGTTTTGGATTCCACTCATTCTCCAAAATAAAACTCAAGAACAAGTACAGATTCCATTAACAGAAGCACATTCACAAAATATTTGGACATCCAAACTTGCTTGGCAGGTCACATTGTTTATGGGCTGTAATGCGGCTTTATTCTATGCAATGGTGAGCTGGTTGCCTGCAATTTTGACCGAAGCGGGTTATAGCAATAAAGCATCTGGTTCTTTACATGGCTTGATGCAATTAGCAGGGATTGTACCTGGTTTAATTTTAGGTCCATTGGTGAATCGTCTGAAAGACCAACGTTTAGTTGCCATTAGTATGGGGCTATTAATGTGTATCGGGATGCTCGGACTGTTACTTGCCCCACATTGGGCAATATTTTGGGTACTCAGTTTCGGTATTGGATCTGGTGGCGGAATATTACTGGCACTGATGTTTTTGAGTCTACGTTCTCGTTCGGTACATCAAGCAGCTGCACTTTCTGGTATGGCTCAAGGTGGAGGCTATCTAATGGCGGCAGCGTGTCCAACTTTAGTCGGTGCATTACGAGGCGTCAGTCAGAATTGGAATTCTGTATTAATGATGGCTGTTCTACTCTCAATACTGATCGGTATTCTTGGCTACCTATCTGGTCGGAATCGTTATATTTAAATCCTAAGTATATATCTCGTTAAAAAATATCATTTTTAAAACCATCGTTTTCGATTTATTCGAATTCGATGCTGGATTCAATTTATCTAAATTTACTGCTCAAGCCATAACAGGAGTATTTCATGTGTGTGTTTCCTAATCGTCCGTCATTCATTCAGCATAGTTTAGCACTGTCTATAAGCTTGCTCATGATGACATCTGCCAATGCAGCGACTGATCAAGAGGAGATTCAAAAACTCATGGAAGAGATAAAAGAATTGAGAGCTTTAATTCAGCAACAGCATAAGTCCATTGAAACAGATCAAACGACTGTATCAACACCTGTTTTTAATTTTTCGCCAACTCAACCAGAGACTCATGTCAATCTATATGGTTTTTTGCGGGCTGATGCTAATTATATTATTGAAGGCGCTGATAACGACTTTAATGCCGCAGCTAAAAGTACAGCCGAAGCCAAAGATAAACTCAGAACAACCGTTAAAACCACGCGTATTGGCTTGGATTTTTCGACGCTTGCTCAAGAGGCAAAAATTGGCGCTAAAGTCGAGGTAGATTTTGCAGGAAGTAATGATAATCTTCGCATTCGTCATGCTTATTTGACGTATAACAATTGGTTGATTGGTCAAACAACGTCAAATTTCCTATCCAATCATGCACCTGAAATTATGGATTTTTCAACCAATATTGGTGGTGGTACCAAGCAATATCCTCAAGTTCGTTACAATTACAAAGTGACACCCGCAAACCAATTCTTCTTAGCTGCTGAAAAAGGCAATAATTCGGCATCAAACACTGCAATTAAATATCGAGTGCCTGTATTAACAGCAAAAATGATGCATGAGTTTACTGACAATAAAGGTTCTACATCGCTGCGGGCCATGCTTGAGCAATATCAAGCTGAAACGCTAAAGTCAGATAAAATAGGTTGGGGGATTGCAGTTGGTGTGAACTATAAGCCAATTGAATATCTAAAACTATCTGCTGATATTAGCCATGTAAAAGGCAATAGCCATTATGTTTATGGAAGCAATACCGCTTTTACTATTGCGGATGACAATGTAGAGCAGAATGAATTTAATGCAGTACAGATCGGTGGAACCTACTATATTCGCCCCAATTTACGAACAACTCTCGCTTATGGTGCAATTTTTGCTGATGATACAAATGGCTATGCTCAGAGTAGTAGGACAGATATATCAGCCAATGAAAAAGTACAGCAGACATGGATCAATTTTATATATTCTCTGGTAGCACCAATTGATCTGGGTCTAGAATATATCAATGCTCAGCGCGAAACCTTTGCTGGTGAAAAATATCGCGATAACCGTATTGGAATTATGGCCAAGTATACGTTTTAATTTTAATTCGTCGTTCTTAGCTATCTTTAAATTAAAATAGCCCCTCAGATCTGAGAGGCTATTTCTATCTTCTTTAATCAATGAATGAATGCAATTAAGCAACTAGATAAATCAAAGTGATAAAAGTAATGAATAGTAAAATAAATCAGTGCACTGATTTATCCTCTATATGAACAGCACCTCAATACATAAGAATATTAAAGTACTGATAATCATAAATTATTTATTATTTGGGTCTGGTTCTTGTGAATCCTCTGGTTTTGAAGAGTCTTCTGGTTTTGGAGTAGGTTGAGGGGTGTTTACCTGAGTATGTTCATTTGCTTGTAATAGTGGTGATTGATCATGGGTCACTTTTTTGGAAAACTCTTTAAAATCAGACATTTTTATCTTCTTTGTTTCGTTATGGAAACCCCATACTACGCTGTTATTTTATTTACACTACAGCAGCTTTAAGAGTGATTTGTAGGGATATGTAGATGAATTAAAGAATATATCTATTAAATATTTCTTAAATAAAATCAAATAAATATTATTTGTTGATTGCTATCGCTTAAAAACCATTACTAGATCTCAAGAATTTCAAGGGCAAGTACACAAAGATCACAAATCTTATTTTTAAATAAATCCAATTACTCAGGTGTGATATCTATTGAAAAGTATTTCTAGTGAAGAAAGCAAAAAGCTATCTTGTCTGATGATTGTCGTAATTCGCTCACAGTCAGTTGAATAGCTCAAAAGGCTAAGGGAATGTTACAGATCAAGCTGGATAATGCATGGGTGAAAACCTGCCAAATATTACCTATTGAAGCTAAGCTAGGACCTCGCCAAAGCTCTACATAAACAGCCCGATAAAGCAGATGTATATATGATAAGGTGAGCATTCAATCTGAGTGGTGATGATATTGAAATTATGTATTGGTGGTGATTTAGATGGAATGACGGTAGATTTGAATAAAAAAAACTTTAAAGCTGGAGAGATCGACAGTAAAAAGTCTTCAGAGTACGTTAAGCAGATTTATGTAAAAAACGATAGAGTCTACAGCTTTTGGATCTGTCAGGATTTGAGTGCCGATGAAGTGACAAGTCGCGTTGCGGATATTCTTGGTAAGTTAAAGTAGTTAATTAATTGCTGAACTTGTTCTGGAATTTCATTAGTTACTGCTGTTAATAATTTAACGTTTGTATATATGTGCAGCTAGGCATAGTATGATTGATTAAATTGGAGCATATTGATGCTAAAAGACATTACAATTATTGATTTCCAAGGTAAAGAAAGAAGGGCGCAAGCAAGCTACACCGAAGTAAAGACAACTAATACAATTCAATCAACTCGGGTGCAGAGTCCCAAAGTTGAATATATTTTAATAAAAGGTGAGATTATTTACCCGACATCGAATTGGGTTTTTAATAGCTCCGATGGTAATAGCTATTATATCGAGTAAAACATGACCCGCTTTGGCGGGTTTTTTAATGGGTAAATTTTATGAACGAAATCAGTTTTGTGACTTAGCCCGCATATCCACAAAATAGATTTTTGCTTCAGATCCTCTAGGCTGTGATCACTAAGCGTCAACCTTAAAAAATAGAAGTTAACTGATCGTACCTTCTATCTATTAGAATATTCGCTGAGTTGGATCAGAATATCTATCTGGGGTATGTGATGTTAACGCTTTGCTATTTATTACAATAAATAGCACGAATTCCATCAATAACATGCTCATATCGCAACAGCGTATACTGAGAATTATTCTCAAAAAATTTCCAAAACTCCATAATTGGGTTAGAAAATTCTTGATGTGTGAAGTCCTTTTGAAGTTCAGGTTGTTTTTTTATTATCTTAAACCCGATGAACATGTCATATCCTTACGTTGTTAGGAATCCATACTAACTTAAACTCAAGTAAAAGTATGTCTAATCTCTCAAATATCGATAAGTAGAGTTTAACCTAAGCTGACACCGCTATTAGACAAGCTCTAAATGCAGTGAGGCAGAGAGAAAACACACCTAGAATCTGGTCCATAGACTAATTTTAATCTGGTGATGGTCTACTTGCTCATTTCAGCAAAATTCCAAGCCATGGTTTTCAAGTTTCGAATGAAGACCAATGTGTTTTTTCTATTCTTAACCAAGGTAAAAGACCACAAGTTGCTTCTACCACACTGTCATTTAATTAGTTTGGATCAGTGAAAAAGCTCACGTTATGTGAGCTTTTTGTTTTCTTATAAAATTTAAATCTTTTGATTTATTAGATATAAAGGCTTTTTTCACCTTTGGGCCGAGTTTTGAATCTACGATGGAACCACATATATTGCGTAGGAAACATTTTTATTTGGTTTTCAATCACAAGATTGACTCGTGTTGCATCGTCAACTTCACAGGCACTTGGAAAATTTTGCAATGCAGGCTCTAGCAAAATATGGTATTGGGGGTTACGAATGTCACCAGTGCGATAAAAAAATAAAGGAATTGCCGCTGCTTTGGTAATTTTAATTAACCGTCTATGTGCTGTTACTGTTGCTGCTTGTATATTGAAGAAAGGAGCCATCACCCCTTGTTTAAGTCCAAAATCCTGATCTGGACTATACCAAATAGCATGTCTATGCTTTAAACTTGAGATCAATCCTTTCATATCATCTTTAGAAATCTGATTCTGATAAATTGTAGCTCTACATCGACTAATAAGCATATCTAAGAGAGGATTATTTTGAGGACGATAGACAACATCAAGTTCAAAAAAACGACCACAAATATAGCCACCTGCATCTAATAAAGTAGAGTGTGTTCCTAAGAGTAGAACGCCATTTTCTTTAGCATTTTTAAGATGCTCTAAACCATGAATATGCATCTTTTTTTGAAACCAACGAGGGCTGTACCAAGCATTCAATGCTTCAAAGAGTCCCAACATCATATTGAAAAAGACTTGTTTTGCATCTGCTTGTATTTCTTGTTCGCTTTTCTCAGGAAAACACAGTTCAAGATTCCTAATCGTTGTTTTGCGTCTAGATTTCAGCGCTTTCCAGGCAAGTGTCGAGAGGATATTTGCGAGTCGCCACTGTATCGCCCATGGAAGAATTGCAAACATCATTAAAAGAATTAAAGCCATCCATATTCCCCAATATCTAGGCAATAGAAATGACCAGTGAAACTTTCCTGCCCTAAATTTCCGTGTATACGTCATAGCAGCTGTTTCTTAAGAAAAACTGATCAGCCTAACATAAATGAATTACTTTCATTGATTTATTTAAGTAGGGATCACTACGCTAAATCACGTACTGTACTTCCATCGTTGCGTTGTCAACAAAAGAAAGATCGGTTGCCATACTGACCTAGGCAGAAAATTCATGTGATGTCTTGTAATTGGCAGGATAGGCTATACTTCTTGTAAGACCTTCACAGTTACTTGGCATAGATGCCAGCAATGTTGTATATCCCTAAAAGATCAATTTTTTATTGAAATTAAATGAGTGAGAGTAATGAGTAGTAATTTCTCTTTAGAGTATGAAGTGGTAGATGAATTAACTGATAGTGATTTGGACAAAATAAACCAGATGATCGTTTCTACTTGGGATTATAACTCATGGGTGCCTGAAAAGAATGTAAGACCTATGGCAGAATTTTTTTTGGGTGAGGTGATCATAAGTTCCTCGCGCATTTTTGTAGTTCGTGATAAAGACGAAATTGTTGGGGTAATTGCTGCATCAATCATAAATAACATTAGACAGAAGGCTAATGCGAAAATAAGAAAATATAGAGCTTTACAGGAAATAACCTCAGACAAAAGAGTAGAAGTTTTTGAACATTATCTGGATACATTGATATTAAATGAAAAATTACTTCTTGAAAGTGGTAAAACCTTTGCTGCGTCCTTGAATTTTTTTATCTTAGATGAACGATATCAAGGTTTAGGAATAGGCAATAAATTGTATTCTCTTTTTATTGATTATCTGCAAGATAAGAAAATTAAAGACTTTTTTCTTTTCACTGATAACAGTTCAAACTTTCAGTTCTATGAAAGAAAAGGATTATTAAAGATCGCAGAAGAGAAATATAGTTGGGGTGGAGATGTTGAAGATGCAGAATTGTATTACCTATACGAAGGACAAGTAAAATGACGAATGGAAAGGTTTATATACAATTGATAAAAGCTTTGATTTAAATCAATCAGGTGTAAATCATTGCTTACATTCGAACAAATGTATTTCTGGATTAAACTTATTGTTTAATCCAGAAATAAGAAAATTCTAATTTCTTCAAATTATTTAACTTTATACCAAGTCTGACTTCTACCAAGCGCAGAAATACCAATGTAACCACGACCGCTGAGCTTCTTGCCGTCAGGAGATAGGGCGGCATTAAAGCTGTAGGTTTTACCTGTCTTTGGATCTAAGATTGATCCATTGGTATATTTGTTTTCACCTGAACTTTTTAAATTTTTGACAATCGTCAGACCAACTAATGATTTATTTTGGTAGGCTCCTTCGCACTTAGTACATTTATTCGCTTCACTAGGAACCAGAATTTTTTCGATAGTCGCTGATAGAGCACCATTTTTATCTTCATTAAATCTTACAAGAGCTCTTGGTTGATTGGTTTGATCATCAATCGTTTTCCATACCGTACCATTAAGCTGGTCTGATGCAAATGAATGAATTGAGTAAGAACCGAGTAAAAGCAAAAAGAAAAACTTTTTCATCACTATAAATTTCCTGCTGAAAAATAATCAATTAAATTGGTTGAAATTGGGTTGACGCTTTTGAGAAAAAGCAGCCAGAGCTTCTTTAAATTCAGGAGATTGTAGACGCTCTAAAAAAATCTCTCCCTCTGTATCAATACAATCAAGTACAGAGCGATTTTCTGACTGTTTAAGCATGGCTTTGGTAATTTGCAATGATGTATTCGCTAGAGAAGCAAGCTTGTTTGCTTTTTGCAAAGCATAGTCATAAACATCCGTGATCACTACATCATTCACCAGACCAATATCTTTAGCAAATACAGCATCAAATGGTGTAGCCAGCATTAAAAGTTCAGATGCACGCAAGTATCCAATTTGTCGTGGTAACAGTAGACTTGAAGCACCCTCTGGGCTTAAGCCAAGACTGGTAAATGGAAGCTGAAAACGGGAAGTTGGATCACAATAAACAAGGTCTGCGTGTAATAAGATTGTTGTTCCGATACCAATTGCGACACCTTTTACAGCCATAATCAATGGCTTTTTTAATTGATGTGCAGCTCTAAGCAGCTTAAAAGCAGGAGCGTCTAAACCGAGTTTTACAATCTTATCAAAGTCTTGTAAATCGTTACCTGCAGTAAAGTCTTTATCAATCCCTCTAAGGATGACAACCTTAACTTCTGAAATGTGATCAGCTTGAATAAGTGCGGCTTCTAGTGCCAAATAGAGGCTACTATGAAGCGCATTTTTCCGATCAGGTCGATTGATCATGAGAGTGAAAACACCATCATTAAAATGAATATCTAATTCGGGATGAATGTGTTTTAAATTAGCCAAGCTCATATAGAATCCAGTGAGAATTGAATTTATTCAATGTTATGAAATTTGATGTCGCTGATAGCCTAAATTGATTTTGCCATCACTACTAAAAATATGAGATTCAATCTGATCACCGATTTTTAGATATTGGGAGCGTCGAGACTGGCTTTTGTTAAACAATTGCCATTTGATCTTCTCAGGTAAAAGCCCTGTCATTTTTATCAGTGTTGTCGATGGTAATCCAAGTGCACATCCAGATGGTGTACCTGTCATGAGTACATCACCGACTTCAAAATTAGTAATCTGAGAGAATTCGGTCAGTGTCTCAGCGGGTTTAAACACCAGATTCTCAGTAGAGTCTTGTTGGCGGACTTCTCCATTTACTTTCAGGCTAAGTTGTAGCTTGTTGAGATAATGCATTTCTGCCTTACTCAATAAACACAATACAGGACCAAGCGGACAGAAAGTACGATAGCTTTTTCCTTTATAAAATTGCATTTGTGGAATCTGTATGTCACGCGCTGAAACATCATTACCAATACAGATACCTGCAATATATTCATGTAAATTTTCTGTAGTGACGGTGATACTATCTTGCGTTTTTTTCCCTAGGACTAGTGTTAATTCAATTTCATAGTCTAATAAATCAACATGGTTTGGTTTTTCAATCCATCCAGTTGGACCATGAAGCGATGCCAATGATTTGGTAAAAAACATATTAAATGACTGGGTATCAGGATTGATTCCCGAATCAAGCATATGTTGGCGATAATTCGCACCCTGACATAATATTTGAGATGGATTGGTAATTGGGCTCAGTAATTTCACGTTAGCAAGTAAGTATTTTTCTTTACTTTCCGTTGCCAATTTTGCCAGTTGGAGTATGCCACATTGAATGATTTCCTGAGTGCTTTCAAAGTCATGCTGAAAGGAAATAATTTCATTATTCTGAATGAGTCCCCAACGTTTTTTCTGTTGAGCATCAATAAAATGAACAATATGTAAAGCCATAACAAATATCCCAATTTTATTTTGAGCGTTTCTTTTCTGCGATAGCGATAATCGGCTGAGTCATCCAACGTTTAAATTTATTGCCGAAAGATTCTTGTTGATAAATTGGGCGCGGACTGACTTCTTCATTTGCTTTTTTGTATTGAGGGAACTGATATACGCTGAATTATCAG
>NZ_DBBF01000020.1:0-31872 GCF_002292065.1 Acinetobacter sp. UBA991
TATGTGCCCATACATCTAAGGAGATTATAAATGGCTCGTGTAAAACGTGGTGTAGTGGCTCATCGTCGTCACAAAAAAATTCTTGCTCGCGCTAAAGGTTACTATGGTGCTCGTTCACGCGTTTATCGCGTAGCGTTCCAAGCGGTAATCAAAGCTGGTCAATACGCTTACCGTGACCGCCGTCAAAAGAAACGTCAATTCCGTGCTTTATGGATTGCGCGTATCAATGCTGGTGCTCGTCTTAACGGTTTGTCATACAGCCGTATGATCGATGGCTTGAAAAAAGCTCAAGTGATCATCGACCGTCGCGTATTAGCTGACATCGCTATGCATGATGCAGTTGCATTTGCTGCTTTAGCTGAAAAAGCTAAAGGCGCATTAGCTGCATAAGCTTAGAGATTCAAAGAAGGCCGCTTTTTAGCGGTCTTTTTTATTTTTAGTGACTTGGATTTTCAATAATAGATAATAATCAGAGATAGATGATGCAAGACGAACAATTTTTAAATGATTTAATTCAACAAGTCCAACAAGGTCGCCCATTTAAATATTTATATTTCTGGGGACATACTCCAAAGCAAACCAACCATGTAGACAAAAGCTGTTTTAGCCAGTGGTTTCCATCGCCATTCAAACAGGAGGGTGTTGAATATCTCACAGCGGAACATTATATGATGGCGCAGAAAGCAAAACTCTTTAACGATGATGAGAAATTTAATCAGATTTTGAAGGTCACACATCCGAATGAAGCAAAACAGCTAGGCCGAAAAATACAGCACTATGACGAACAATTGTGGCAGGAAAAGCGCTTTGATATCGTGGTACAGGCAAACTTTGCCAAATTTTCACAGCATCCTGAATTAAGAGATTTCTTGATTGCCACGCATGATCGTATTTTGGTTGAAGCATCGCCGGTTGATAAGATTTGGGGGATTGGTATGGCACAAGATCACCAGCATATCCAAGACCCGAGCCAATGGCAGGGATTAAATTTACTTGGTTTTGCACTTATGCAGGTGCGTGCTCAGTTGCTATAGGCACAAAATGAAAAAGACCGCTTTTTAGTGGTCTTTTTCATTGGCTAATTTTTTAAGTACTTTATATATGGCATAGATAAAAGCAAGAACCAGAATAAAAAGATTACCCCAATCAACTGCGAAATAAGCTAAGGTCCATAACGCACAATAACACCATAGC
This sequence comes from Acinetobacter sp. UBA991, assembly GCF_002292065.1. Taxonomy (NCBI): domain Bacteria; kingdom Pseudomonadati; phylum Pseudomonadota; class Gammaproteobacteria; order Moraxellales; family Moraxellaceae; genus Acinetobacter; species Acinetobacter sp. UBA991. Next base: position 1,195 of record NZ_DBBF01000020.1, read on the forward strand.
ATGGACCATAGAAATTTTATGATTCCTGACCAATGAAAGTGGGGTTGAGGTTCTGTGAATGAAAAAGTTTCATGCTCTGCTAATGGGAGAGTGTTTTTTGAAAAATCGATAGAATCTATAGATTTAGGATGAAATTTAAAAGCATTGTGTTGATCATGGTAGTCACTGATATTTGAGTTCTGATATTGGTTGGCCGTATATTTAAAGATAAGGACGTGGAATTCTTCGAGTGTATTACGTGCAGTATCAAATTCTAGTTTTTCAGTTTCAGACATGTGCCAGTAATCACCATTGTCATTTTTGATATGAGATTCATTATCAAACTGACTTTTTAAGCGAGCAGCATTGAGCATTAAAATACTGGCATAATTCTTTTTCAGATTATAGGGGAGTACAGGGAACTGTTCTTCAATTTGATACATATCGCCTTCATAGCAATTATTATCAGTCAACGGAATAGGGTAACTTCCAAAGCGTCGAGCCACTGCAAAATGATAGATTTTTTCTTGGTATTCATTGAAAAAGCTTTGCCAAGAGATAGGTTTTAAATCTTCAGCAATACTGGAAATAGCCACGACAGGAAGATCGATCAACACATAGTTTTCAACGCTGTCATGGTAATTGTTATAGTCTGAGTATAATGGGTATCCATCGTTATCATAGCTTTGCCAAAGTGATTTTTCTTCACAATGGATCAGTGCTTTTAACTGTTGTTGAGGAAAATGGCAGACAATACAAAAGTCACTATCACTTTGGGTGAAATTAAAAAGTTTCGATTCGTTCAAATAATTTGAGAGATTGGATGCCGAATGTAAACTGATTTTTTCTAGACCTTGTGATTTCAGAAAACTTAAAAAATGTGAAGCAGAGCCTGCCAGTAAATTACCTTGCTCAATATTTCGTAAAATAGGAAAGTGGGTGAAGAGTAAAGGGTGGCGGTCTAAAAGCTCGGAATCTACGCCGCCAGTTAAAAATTCATTTCCATAACTGACTAATGCGATTTGACGGTAAATTCTTGGTAAATGGAGATACACTCTTCTTCCTATTATAATCATTTTGAATTAGAGATAGAGTGATCAAAAAGTAATGAGAAAACAATACCATTTTCGCAATATTGGACAAGATCTCTATATCTGGGATGTTCATCATTTACTTGAGTTGACGAAAAACTTGATGCCTAAGAAAATTTTACTGGCTGATATTCAAGAGCTAAACGAAGCCTATTGGTTTCCAGATCAATATCCAACAACACAACAAATCATTGAGCACTTTCAACTGATTCAAGATGCTGATCTGAGTTATCCAATTATCTTATGTGCACAAGGGCGTGTGATGGATGGAATGCATCGCGTCGCTAAAGCCAGTTTACTTCAATACACAGATATTCTCGCCGTGCAATTTGAACAAACCCCTGAACCTGATTTCCTCAATATGGATGAAGATGATTTAGATTATGATGAGTAAGATAATCTATTGATTTATTTAATGATTACATAACCCAAACATGTTCGATTAGACTTTTACGCTGAAATCTTTTTACAGTAAAGAAAACAGCGTCAGGATAAAAATATGTTAGTGAGTGTAGAAGGGTTACAGCAAGGTGCATTTGAAACAGAACTGAGTATTGTGCCTAGAAAGGGTGAAACCATCCGAATTTTTTATGGGCCAGATGCTGAAGTTGAAGGTGAAATTGAAAATGTGCATCACATTGTTAATCAGCATGATGGCGGGCATAAAGTGATTATCAGAATTCGCCCCACCTTCTAAAACGATAAAAGAAAAACCTAGATGGTGTGATCTAGGTTTTTTTATGCATGGTGTTGTTACAGACCAAAATAATAAGCAAGCAGACAGATAATTACAGTTAGGATAATCAGTTTGATAACACCTGATGTGCCAACTTTATGCTGTTGGGCTTTATCTAGTTGATGTGGGATTTCCATCGTTCGATCAATAATTTCAGGCTCTTCTGCTGTGAATTGGGCCGTTTGGTAATGATTTGCTGTTTTCACAATTAATTTTGCAAATAAATCATCGGTCTTCTGGGCGAAATTACGCAAATTGATTTGTTCTTCATGACTGATCAATTCACCTGTCGCATGATAAGGATGTTGTCTTTGTTGCTCCAAATAATCAGCCAAAGCTTGAGTACGATATAACAGGCGATGTGCACAATCAGCGGGATAATCAGTTGGAATCAATGCGAGTTGCTGGTTTGGTGTACTGATCGAATCAAATTCATAGCCATAGAAAGGGAGGTCCTGTTGTTCTGGCTCAGAAAAATGTTCTGCATATTTACTATCGAACAGTTCTTTTTCCAAAAAAATGGCCACCTGATTCCAATTCACTTTTTGTAAGTCAGTATCAATTTTTTTAGCGAATTTATCATTCAACTCATAACGCCAAAACACTTCTTGGCGGAGTGTTGTTTGTTGGGGTGTCGGTATATTAAAGGTTTGATCAGTGTTATCCCATTCAGCCAGTTCATGTCCACAAATCCATGCGGTTTTTTTATTGCCTTGATGGCTCACAATAAAATGTGCGAAGGGAAGCAACTCTACATTGGCATTTGGATTTTGCTCATCATTGAGTACGCTGGATAAATGTAGGCTGAGTTTTTTAACCCCTTGTTTTTTTAAGCCTTCAAGCCAAATCTGGAAATGTTGTGCCAACAGGTGCTGGGAGAGTAAATCCCTAAAGATCAGTCGATTCTGATTGAAAATCGGATGTTCAATCCAACGACTAAAATTGAGTTCACCTGCAAGAAACTCATTGCCATAAGTCACAAGTGTAAGCTGTTGTTTCCAGATTTGATCAAGCGCCATCGTTATTCTTTCTCATTGACGATATCGGTATCTTATACATTTTATTCAATTATTGATTAATTTTTACGAAAATTTAAGCCATCTGCTTCATATTCTTGTTGTTTTATCTTTAAATTAAAACTGAAAAAGTACTCTATTTAAACAGTCGTTTATCTTCATTAAATAGGTAAAAAGCTGATAAACTATAGCGTTTTATTATATTTCTATATTTTGTTGCTTTGAGAGTTACTATGTCACTGGAAGCCCTGACCACTGAAGCGCTTGCTGCCATTGCAGCGGCTCAAGACCTTGCTGCACTCGATCAAGTCCGTGTGCAATTTACAGGGAAAAAAAGCCAGCTTGCAGAGCAGTCGAAAGCACTTGGAAAAATGGATCCTGAAGAACGCAAAGTACAAGGTGCTGCGATTCATGCTGTTCGTGAAGCAATCAATACAGCTTTGACTGAGCGTCAACAAACATTACAACAAGCTGAGCTTGCAAAAAAATTGGCAAGTGAAACCATTGATATTACTTTACCTGGTCGCGGTCAGCGTATGGGAAGTATTCATCCTGTAACTCAGGTACAAGAGCGTATTTGCCAGTTCTTTACCAAAGCTGGTTTCCAAATTGCGTATGGTCCTGAAGTTGAAGATGATTATCATAACTTTGAAGCCTTAAACATTCCGGGTCATCATCCAGCTCGTGCTATGCATGACACCTTCTATTTTGATGCAACGCATTTGCTTCGTACCCATACCTCGGGTGTACAAATTCGTACCATGGAAACCAGTCAGCCGCCAATTCGCATCGTGTGTCCAGGTCGTGTATATCGTTGTGACTCGGATCAAACGCATTCGCCAATGTTCCATCAGATCGAAGGCTTATACGTTGCAGAAAATACCAGCTTTGCTGAATTAAAAGGTTTATTGATTAACCTGTTAAATGAATTCTTTGAAAAAGATTTGAAAGTACGTTTCCGTCCATCTTATTTCCCATTTACTGAGCCAAGCGCTGAAGTAGATATTATGGATGAGCGTGGTCGTTGGTTAGAAGTTTTAGGTTGTGGCATGGTGCACCCAAATGTACTGCGTGCTGCAGGGATTGATCCTGATAAATACAAAGGCTTTGCTTTTGGTTTAGGGGTAGAGCGTTTTGCAATGTTGCGTTATGGCATCAATGATTTGCGTATGTTCTACCAAAATGATGTGCGTTTTTTACGCCAGTTTGCCTAAACATTTTTTCAGGATTAAATAAGGTTTATACAAATGAAAATTAGTGAAAATTGGTTACGCACGTGGGTGAACCCTGCAATTGATAGCGAAGCACTTTCTGATCAATTGACCATGTTGGGCTTGGAAGTTGATGAGTTAGCGCCTGTTGCAAAACCATTTACCGGTGTAGTTGTTGGTGAAGTCCTTACGGTTGAACAACATCCAGATGCAGATCGTTTACGTGTGACCACGATTAATATTGGTTCAGGTGAAGCCTTACAGATTGTCTGTGGTGCGCCAAATGTTCGTGTGGGCATGAAAGCTCCTGTTGCAACGATCGGTGCCGTACTGCCAGGCGATTTCAAAATTAAAAAAGGCAAGCTCCGTGGTGTTGAATCACAAGGTATGCTGTGTGGTGCATCTGAAATTGATTTAGAAGACAAAATTGATGGTTTGTTAGAGTTGCCTGCTGATGCACCAGTGGGAATGAATATTCGTGAATATTTAAAACTTGATGACAATGTGATTGATATAAGTATCACACCAAACCGTGGCGACTGCTTTAGTATTCGCGGTATTGCACGTGAAATTGCGGTGATTAACCAGCTTGAAGTGAATGAGCCGAAGATTCAGGCCATTGCAGCAAATATTGCTGATGAGAAAGCGGTAACGATTAGCACGGAAGGTACACCACGTTATTTGGGTCGTATTATCAAAAATGTGAATGTCAAAGCGGCAACTCCTGAGTGGATGGAGCAAGCTCTTGCACGTTCAGGTATTCGTACTCATAGCATTTTGGTGGATATTACTAACTATGTGTTGCTTGAATTGGGCCAACCAATGCATGCATTTGACTTGGCAAAAATTGAAGGTTCGATTCAAGTCCGCCAAGCGCAGTCACAAGAAAAGTTGACGTTACTCAATGATCAAGAAGTTGAATTGCAAGATGACATGATGGTCATTGCAGATGATCAAAAGGTTTTAGCGATTGCGGGAATTATGGGGGGGCTAGATTCATCGGTAACTGATGATACCCAAGACATCTTCCTTGAAAGTGCATTCTTTGCACCTTTAGCGATTGCAGGTCGTGCGCGTCGTTTTGGTTTACATACCGATTCATCACAACGTTATGAACGCGGTGTGGATTTTGAATTGCCAATGATTGCTATGCACCGTGCTTCTGAGCTTATTCAAGCCTTTGCTGGTGGTGAGTTTGGTCCAGTGACTGTTGCTGAACAGGCAGAATTGCTTCCAAAGCGCGAAGCAATTGTATTGAAGCAAGCACAAGTTGATCAATTACTCGGTTATGCTGTGGCTGGTGATTTTATTGCCGATGCTTTGACGCGTTTGGGCTGTGTGGTTGAAAGCAAAGCTGAAGGTGAGTGGCGTGTTGTTCCACCATCGCATCGTTATGATATGGCAATCTATCAAGATTTAATTGAAGAAGTTGCCCGTATTCACGGTTATGACAACATTCAAATTAGTTTGCCAAAAATTGATGTAAAACTGGAAAAGTACCAAGACCGTTTTGAAATTGCACAATTACGTCAAACTGCGGTGACATTGGGCTATCAAGAAGCAATTAGCTTTAGCTTTGCCGATGCAAAACTTGAGAAGCAATTAAATCCAGATGTACAGCCACTGATGCTTGCCAATCCTATTTCAAGTGATTTGGCTGCAATGCGTAGTACTTTGTTGTCTAGCTTAATTCCGTGTGTACAGTACAACTTAAACCGTCAACAGCAGCGTGTACGTTTCTTTGAGTTGGGCCTACGTTTTGATTATCAGGGTGCGCAAAATATTCATGATCTAAAACAGATCCCAACTTTAGCATTGATTGCGGTTGGTGCTCGTGTACCAGAATCGTGGCATGCAAAACCTCAATCAATGGATTTCTTTGATTTCAAAGGTGAGATTGAAGAGATTTTAGCTGCTGGTCGTATTGGTGCTGACTTTGTTCGTACAGAGCGTGCATGGTTGCATCCTGGCCAATCGGCAGAAATTTTGGTGGATGGACAATCGATTGGTTATTTAGGTCGTCTACATCCATCATTGGAAAATGAACTCGATTTGGGTATAACTTGGGTCGCAGAGCTGGATCAACAGGCAGTTTTGCAATCTTATGTATCTAATTTTACAGAATTATCACGTTTTCCATCGGTTAGACGTGATATTGCGCTTTTAATCTCTGATAATATTGAGGTAAGAGATATTCAGCGGTTAATTGAGCAGACTGGTGGTGAGTTACTCGACTCAGCATGGTTGTTCGATGTGTATACGGGCCAAGGGGTTGAACAAGGCAAGCGCTCTTTAGCTTTTGCAGTGTTATGGCAACATCCAACTCGTACGCTTGAAGATGCTGAAATTAAATCTGGTATGGATAACATTATTCAAGTGTTGGAAGACACTTACCAAGCGACATTGAGGGCCTCATGACAGCATTAACAAAAGCAGATATGGCGGACCATTTAAGTGAGCTTACTAGCTTAAATCGCCGCGAAGCAAAACAAATGGTCGAGTTATTTTTTGACGAAATTAGCCAAGCATTAATTGCTGGCGAACAAGTCAAACTTTCTGGCTTCGGTAATTTCGAGTTACGTGATAAACGTGAACGTCCGGGACGTAATCCAAAGACAGGTGAGGAAATTCCAATTTCTGCACGTCGAGTGGTCACGTTCAGAGCGGGTCAGAAATTTAGACAGCGCGTTGGGAATGAGCAGATCGATTGATCTGCTTTTTTTATGCCAATCTTTTATTTATAGAAATGTTAGGCATAAAAAAAGAGAACCGTAAGGTTCTCTTTTTTTTCGATAATCTAAAACTAGATTATTGAGCAGCAGAAGCTTCAGCAGGAGCAGCTTCAGTAGCAGCAACGTCAGAAGCAGCAGCAGCAACGTCAGAAGCAGCAGCTTCAGTAGTAGCAACAGCTTCAGAAGCAGCAGCATCAACAGCTTCTACAGCTTCAGAAGCAGCTTCTACAGCTTCAGAAGCAGCAGCAGTAGCGTCAGTAGCTGGCGCTTCTTCTTTCTTAGAGCAACCAACGAAAGCTAAAGTAGTAGCAATAGCAGCAACAACAGCGAATTTTTTGAATAACATGGCATCACTCTCATAAAATTGTGAGATTAAAAAAAACCTGAGCTAGTCTGTTTGTGCTTTTATTATTCCTAAACGCTTTAGGTAACAACGCAGGGAGCAGCCTAACTGGTCTGTAGCTATCCTATCAAAGCAATTCATGAATTACTACTGTTCTGTCCAACAAAACGACAAAAATGGGCAGAATTTGGCTATTTTTTGATAGAAAATAACTATGGGTTATATGATTTGAATCGGTAAATTGAAAAAAAATAATATCAATTTTTAAATATAAACTTATAAATCAATAGATTGTTTATTTTCATGATTTTTAGAAGAATGTGTAAATATTCTGTAAGCGTGTCAACCAAATAAAAAAAGCTACCATTAAGGTAGCTTTTTCTTTGGACTTTAAGTCGATGCCTTTCGTTTCATTTGATCGAAGAAGTCATCATTGGTTTTGGTTTCTTTCATACGATCTAATAAGAATTCCATCGCCGCAAGCTCATCCATCGGATGTAATAACTTGCGTAGAATCCAAACTTTACGAAGATTCTCTTCGCTCATGAGGCGTTCTTCACGACGAGTACCAGATTTCTTGATATTCATTGCAGGGAATACACGTTTCTCTGCAATACGACGATCAAGGGTAATCTCTTGGTTACCTGTACCTTTAAACTCTTCATAGATCACATCATCCATTTTACTGCCAGTTTCAATCAAAGCAGTAGAAATAATGGTGAGTGAACCACCTTCTTCAATATTACGTGCAGCACCGAAGAAACGTTTTGGACGTTCTAAAGCATGTGCGTCTACACCACCAGTCAATACCTTGCCTGATGAAGGCACTACAGTATTGTAAGCACGTGCAAGACGAGTAATCGAGTCAAGGAGAATCACAACATCTTTTTTGTGTTCAACTAGACGTTTCGCTTTCTCGATCACCATTTCAGCAACTTGAACGTGACGGGCAGGTGCTTCATCAAATGTAGATGCAATCACTTCACCACGAACAGTACGTTCCATTTCGGTGACTTCTTCAGGACGTTCGTCAATTAGAAGTACAATTAAGAAAACTTCTGGATTATTACGGACAATCGATTGCGCAATGGTTTGTAATAACATTGTTTTACCCGCTTTTGGCGGCGCAACAATAATAGAACGTTGACCTTTACCAATTGGCGCGACAAGATCGACAACACGAGAGGTTAAGTCTTCTGTTGTACCGTTACCCAATTCCATCACCAACTGTTCAGTTGGGAATAATGGGGTAAGGTTTTCAAATAGAATTTTATTACGTGAGTTTTCAGGCGTATCGTAGTTAATTTGGTTTACTTTTAATAAAGCAAAATAACGTTCACCTTCTTTCGGTGGACGAATTGTGCCAGTAATCGTATCACCGGTACGTAAATTAAAGCGGCGAATTTGTGATGGGCTGACATAAATGTCATCTGGTCCTGCTAGATATGAGCCAGCAGCAGAGCGTAAGAAGCCAAAACCATCAGAAAGAATTTCGAGAACACCATCACCAAAGATTTCTTCGCCGTTCATGGCGTGGCGTTTTAAAATGGCAAAAATAATATCTTGTTTACGGTTACGTGCCATGCCTTCAAGGCCCATAAACTCCGCAATTTTAATGAGTTCGCCAATGGGTTTTTTCTTGAGTTCAGTTAAGTTCATAAGTGGTCAGACAGAATGGAATAAGTGGAGGACTACGTTAGGGAAAGAATAAAAAATCGACCGCATACATACATGCTGAGGTAATTGTATTTACACAACCACGATTCAGTAGTCTGGTTCATTGTTTCAGAGAGAAATGTGAAAACAATTGTTATTGCCGAGCGGCGATCTTATGTTTTGTCTTGTAAGAAGCGCAATGAAGTAGATTCCATTCAAAGCTTCTTGATCCAGAAATATAGAGGAAATCAAGTAAATTGTCAATTTTTACTAAGAAATACGCGATTCAATCAATCGCGTATTTCTTGTATTGACCGTGTGACAATCGAATTAGATGTTTTGGTCAATGAATGCTGCAAGTTTTGAACGCGGCGCTGCGCCAACTTGTTGAGCAACAACTTCGCCATTTTTAAACATCAATAATGCTGGGATATTACGAATGTTATATTTTACAGCAGTATCTTCACATGCAGTCACGTCAACTTTAACGATTTTTACTTTTCCTGCATATTCAGTTGATAGATCTTCAAGAACAGGTGCAATTGCTTTACAAGGTGCACACCAGCCAGCCCAGAAATCAACAAGTACAGGAGTTTCAGCATCTAAAACATCTGCTTGGAAGTTTGCATCAGTTGTATTAACAATAGTCGCAGACATGAGGTTGCTCCAAATTTAAGAAATAAAGTGCGAATTTAATCATCATCACGATGAATATTACATTGCTACTTTACTCAATGTAAGGGTTTGTTCTGATTATTCAAGTTTGAAACCGAAAAGTCTAATGGATGCTCACGATGTTGATCATCGACTTCTACAATCATTTATTAAGTAAAAGCGCAAATACAGTACTTTTATTGCTTAAAATGACTTTAAAATTGTAAGCATGTGAATTACTCTAATGCGTGAATTGAGCATGGGTTTATATGAATAATGTCTGATTTTCTGATTGATGAAGAATTACTTGCTGCGATTGATATGGGATCGAATAGTTTCCATCTGGCAATCGCTCGTGTTGATCACGGTGAAGTTAAGAAAGTTGCTTCAATGTCAGAAAAAGTACAGTTAGCAGCTGGGCTTGATGAAAATAAGAATTTAACCGAAGCTGCGCAACAGCGTGGACTGGCATGTTTAGCCCGTTTTGTTGGGCGTTTGAGCTCAGTACAACCGAATCGTTTACGTATCGTGGCAACCAATGCGTTAAGACAAGCAAAAAATGGTCACGAATTTATCCAAAAAGCAGCCGAAATTTTACCGAAACCGATTGAAATTATTGCGGGTCGTGAAGAAGCGCGTCTGATTTATCTGGGCGTTTCACATACCATGGCCAATGGTGGTCGACGTTTAGTCGTGGATATTGGTGGTGGTTCAACCGAGTTTATCATCGGTGAGGAATTTGAGCCGCTGCATACCGAATCCTTACAAATGGGCTGTGTGGCCTATAGTAAAACCTATTTCCCTGATGGTGAAATTACCAGCAAAGCATTTGATAAAGCCGTGGTTGCTGCACGCAAAGAAATGTCCGCCATAGCCAATACTTATAAATCTGTGGGTTGGGATACTGTCGTCGGATCAAGCGGAACCATTAAAGCCTGCCGTCAGATCGCGGTTAATCTCGGTTTAAGTGATGAGCAAGAAAACTTGACCCGTGATGGTTTATATAAATTAAAAGATCGTTTGCTCAAATTTAAACATATTTCTGAAATTGATTTTGAAGGTCTACGTGAAGACCGTCGAGCAGTTTTGCCAGCCGGCCTTGCGATTTTGTATGCCATTTTTGAAGTCTTAGATATCGACAAATTGGCATATTCTGACGGTGCATTACGTGAAGGCGTGATGTATGACTTGCTCGGTCGTTTTAAGCATGAAGATATTCGTGACCGCAGTGTGCAAGCACTTATGGGACGTTATAACGCAGATCCCAAACAAGCTGAACGGGTGGTCAATACGGCACAAGAGTTGTTTGATGGTGTTGCCGATGCGTTAAATTTAACGACTGAAGACAGTGACTTACTACGTCGTGCAGCTTATCTGCATGAAATCGGTTTAGCGATTAGCCATGGTGGTTATCACCGTCATGGGGCATATTTATTGCAACATTCGGATATTCCAGGTTTCTCACAAATTGATCAAAATCATCTTTCACACTTGGTTTCACACCATCGTCGTAAGTTACGTGCAGATGCAAAAAATGACGTTTTAAAGGTCGGTGGTAGTCATTTAATCTACCTTTGCTTATTACTTCGTCTTGCAGTTTTACTGAACCATAGTCGTAGTGATCAGATGCTTCCTGCCATTGAACTGAGTGTTGTAAATGATCAACAATGGCAACTCAGCGTTTCTGGCGATGCTAAACAATGGCCTTTATTGGTTGCAGACCTGCATGATGAGCAGGTGCAATTTAAGCACTGGGACATTGAGTTAAATATTCAGTCAGACAAATTTGTTGATTAACCATATTATTATGGACCATTCTTGACTTATGAAAAATAAAGCGACTCAGTCCAAGGCTTGGGCTACGGTTCAAATTGCACGACACCCTGAGCGTCCGCAATTTCTAGATTATGTCAGTGAAATTTTTACTGAATTTGATGCACTTCACGGCGACCGTTTATTTGGTGATGATGGTGCCATGATTGGTGGTTTGGCACGTTTTGACGGACAACCTGTAATGGTGGTTGGTCAACATCGTGGTCGCAGCACACGTGAAAAACTACAGCATAACTTTGGGATGTGTAATCCAGAAGGATATCGTAAATCACAACGTTTACTTGATATGGCTGAGCGTTTCAATTTACCTGTATTTACTTTCGTCGATACCATGGGTGCATACCCTGGTGTAGGAGCTGAAGAACGTGGTCAAGCAGAAGCAATTGCAACCAGCTTGGCACAACTTTCAAGTTTAAAAGTGCCTGTGATTGCCACGATTCTTGGTGAAGGCGGTTCGGGTGGTGCACTTGGTATTGGTGTAGCCGATCGTGTGATTATGCTGTCACACAGTATTTATTCGGTGATTTCACCTGAAGGTTGTGCGTCTATTCTATGGAAAACCGCAGATAAAGCAGCACAAGCGAGTGAAGCACTTTCTCTAACTGCAGATAAACTTCAAGCATTAGGCATTGTTGAATATGTTGTGGATGAAGGTGACGGTGCGCACTTACAGCCTGAAAAAGTCATGCATGATTTGAAAGATGTGTTAAAACAAGCTTTAGATGAATTGCAACCGATGGATGCACAAGAACGATGCGACGCACGTTATCAACGTTTAATGAAGTTTGGCAGCAGCAATTTAGGCATCGCGTCTTAGCACAAACCCAGCATTTTTCTGAACAAACTCAATTCTTGATTGGGTGTAGCGGCGGCATGGATTCCATGCTGTTGCTGTTTCTAATGTCTGAACTTTTTCCGACTCAAACCCGTGCGATTTATGTTGATCATCAACTACAAGCAATGAGTGCCGAATGGGGTCGTGTTGTAAAGCAGCAGTCAGATGCCTTAAATATCCCGTGTATTATCCAGCAAGTAGACGTTGCGACAGGCAATTTGGAACAGCAAGCGCGTCAAGCGCGTTATCAAGCGTATCAACAGCATTTACAATCCAATGAAATTTTAGTTTTGGCCCATCATCAGCAGGATCAGGCTGAGACGCTATTATTACGCTTGTTTTCTGGAGCAGGCGTGCATGGATTAGCTGCGATGCAGCAACTTGATATTCGTCAAGACATGACCATTTGGCGACCATTTTTAGATGTGAGTCGCGAGCAAATTGAACAATGGTCGCAGCAACTTGGTTTTGCCTATGTGACAGACCCAACTAATCATGATACGCACTACGATCGGGCGTGGTGTCGAAAAGAATTATGGGATGTCTTACAAAAACGCTTCCCCAAAATGCAGGCAGCTGTAGCACGGACTAGTTCTTTGATGCAGGATGCTGCGGAAATACTGGATGACGTGTTGCAGACGGATTGGCAACACTGTGCGACCGATCGTGTACTTGATCTGATCAAGTTGCAGCAACTCTCGGCTGCACGGCAACGTCAATTGTTATCGACTTGGATGAAGGGGGTGGATCAATATCGACCAAGTTATGATATGGTGCAGCGATTGCAGCATGAGGTCATTCTTGCAAAGCCAGATGCGCAGGCAACTTTACATATCAATCAACATTATTTCGTTCGCTATCAGAAAACGTTATATCGTTTAACCCACGATGAGCTGTACGCAGAAAAATTATTTTCCTTTCCAGATACGTTGTCACAACAGTTTGATATGGGCGAAACCATCAATGTTGCGGCTGGACAATTTAAGATTGAAACTCAAAATATTGGTCTTTCATCTCGGCTTTTAGGGCGAGAGTTAAGGTTGCTTAAACGACAGGGGGGTGAAAAAATTCATCTTTATGGTCGTGTTGGACATTGGCCGTTGAAAAAAGCCATTCAAGAGCTACAGATTTTGCCTTGGTTACGTCATACAATTCAAATATTAGTCGTAGATAATGTTATGCTTGGGGTTTTTAGCCCAAAGGGTTTTTGGTTGGCGCAATCTGATTATTTAGAGCAGGGCGGTTGGCAACCAAGTTTAATTTCTGACTGTAATGACGTTTTTCAGCAGTCTTTTTCGTATGATGAGTAGGACATGGCGACAACATTGAACCAAAATATTTGTTTTATTGGCGGCGGCAACATGGCACAGGCCTTGATTGGTGGGTTGCTATCTCGTGGTTTACCCACAACGCGCATTACCGTTTCCGATCCTGTAGAACAAATTCGTCACATCTTAGAAGAAAAAAATATTCAAACTACCACTGACAATGTGGATGCAATTAAAAATGCGGACGTTGTGGTATTGGCGGTCAAACCTCAAGTTTTGGCAACGGTATTACAACCATTAAAAGGTTTATTGTCAGATAAACTCGTGATCTCAATTATTGCGGGTGCTGAAATTCAAACGATTTCAGATTTAATTGGTGGTAGTCAACGTATTGTCCGTGTCATGCCGAATACGCCAGCATTAGTCCAAACAGGTGCACATGGTATTTATGCATCTGAAGCGGTAAATGCTCAAGATCGTGAGTTAACCAGTCAAATTTTAGCGGCGACAGGTTTAACCATTTGGGTGGAAACTGAAGCTCAAATTGATGCCGTAACCGCAGTCTCTGGTTCTGGTCCAGCATACTTCTTCTATTTGATGGAAAGTATGATTCGTGCTGGCAAGAATCTGGGACTCGATGAAAAAGTGGCGACGGCATTGACCTTGCAAACAGCGTTGGGTGCGGCACAAATGGCAATTACCAGCTCAAATTCTCCGGCAGAATTACGTAAAAATGTGACCTCTCCAAATGGCACAACGCAAGCAGCTTTAGAAGTGTTTGATCGTGCGCAGATTTCACAAAATATTCAAGCAGCGCTTGCAGCAGCTCAGAAGCGTAGCCAAGAGCTAGCGCAAGAGTTGAGTGACAAGACTAAATCGGTTTAAGTAGGATAAGACAATTATGGGTGCAAGTTCTGCGCTAATTTTTGGTGTTTTGATCAATGTTGCAATTTTATTGGTCTTTTTCCGTTTTTTAATGCAATTGGCAGCAGTCAGTCCATACAATCCTGTAGTGCTTTCAACCGTGAAAGCCACCAAGATTGTGGATGTGTTTAGCCGCATTTTCCCGACGATTGGTAAAGGCCGTGTCAATTTAGCGGCAGTTGCTTTGTTGGTGGTGCTGTATCTCCTGAAAATGTTTGGTCTGATGTATTTGTCTGGGCAGATGCCACATAGTGCGGTGTATCTGGTGATTACGACATTTGTGACCATGATTCAAGATTTGATTCGCTTCTGTCGTTACTTGATTTTTGCAACGATCATTTTAAGTTGGGTGGTGATGTTTACGCAGTCACGCTCACCTTATATTGAAGTGATCCAAGAATTGGCTGAACCATTGCTTGCACCATTCCGTCGCTTATTGCCGAACATGGGGATGATTGACCTGTCTCCAATCTTGGCGTTCTTGGCTTTGTACGTGGCTGAGATTCTGATGAACGAAGCAGCTAAAGTGCTATTAACTGGTCTTTAAGCCAATCTGATTCAATAAAAAATGGGCGTTATGCCCATTTTTTATTTCTTGATCAAACGTTGCCGTATGGCTCGATTTAATGGATTGGAGAAATAGCGTGCAATGAAAGCACCTAGCCCAATCGCAAGGACAAAATAGACCAATAATAAGATCAGTTTAATGTTGCCTTCTGTGACTGCTGGCGTATAAAACAGTTTAAAAAAACCTAAAATAATCAGGTGGAATAAATAAATTTCATAACTATTCTTGCCAATCTCCTGTAACCACTTAAACCGCTGTGTCAGCGTGGTGCTGTGTTCATTTGCCACATTCGCAACAATCACGATTGCTGTCGCAAGTGCAAATAGGCTGACGCCCCAAATACAGTTTTGTTTAATTGGTGCAGAAAAATAAATGATAAACATCGTCGCAATGGCAAGGTATTTCAACCCTAACCAAGTTTCGGCTTGCAGCTTAAGTTGCGGTGCGATCAGTGCTGCAATACAGCCAAAGGCAATCCCATCAAAACTAGAGAAGTAATGGTAGAGGTAGGCACCACTTTCCTCACCATAATGTAAATATCTAAAATAAGGTGCAAATAGAATCAGCGCGAAACAGACAAATAGAAAGTAGGGCTTTTTCTTGAATAGCAGTGCTGTCAGTGGGAACAGTAGATAAAACACTTCTTCCACAGATAAAGACCATAACACGCCAAGCGCATAGTTGACCCAACCATTTTCAATAATTAGGATGTTCATCCAAAAGGTCAACGCTGCTAGGTTAACTGTTGACTGAGCGACGACAATGCCATTTGGAGCCTGAGTCATAAAAGATTTAAGCTCAAATGCACCGAAGATATTGACCAGACAGATCAGCAGAATCAAGGTTGGCATGATGCGAGCGAATCGTGAAATATAAAAGTCGCGCGTATTGATCTGATGTAATGCACCCCAGCGTTTGATGGTATGTGAGGTGATGAGATAGCCCGAGATGACAAAGAACATGGTGACACCATAATTACCATTGCGGGCTAAAAGCGTGGTGATGTTTTCACCAAAAAACTGAAAATTGATCGAGGTGTCAAAGAGCTTATAAGGGATATTGAAGTGATGCAGTAAAACCAAAAAGATTGAAATACAGCGTAATGAATCAATAGAGTGAAAGCGTTTAAATTGGACTTGATTAAAGGACATATTGCATTCCTTTCTCCTATACGAATTAATTTTTATCAGATATTCTTTATTTTCAGTTTTCTTGTAGCGCAGGGGAGTTTATCCCCTGTCTGCAAGAAACATTTTGTTTTTCGAGTGTGTGGATGGCTTAGTGGGCAGCATCCCAGTTTGGACCTTGCCCAACTTCAACCACAAACGGCACTGAAATTTCTAATACCGATTGCATCACTTCAGCAATTTGCTTGGATAGTTCATCCGCAATCGCAGCATCCGCTTCAAACACAAGTTCATCGTGCACTTGTAATAACAGCTTGGCTTGATCTTTAGGTAGCATTTTATCGACTGCAATCATAGCAAGTTTAATAATATCTGCCGCACTGCCTTGTAAAGGCGCATTGATTGCCGCGCGTTCAGCTGCTTGTTTGATCATTTTATTGCTTGCCATAATGTCTGGTGTATATAGACGACGGCCTAAAATGGTTTCAACAAAGCCTTGTTCACGCGCAATCTGACGCGTACGTTCCATATAATCCAATACGCCCGGATAACGCTGGAAGTAACGTGCGATGTAGCTGCGTGATTCTTCACGGCTAAAGCCAAGTTGACGGGTTAAACCAAATTCAGACATACCATAGAGCAGACCAAAGTTAACCGCTTTGGCTTGGCGACGTTGGTCATTGGTCACATCTTCAATGGCAATGCCAAGTACTTCAGATGCAGTGCGGCGGTGTACATCCTGACCTTGTTGGAAGGCATGAACTAACGCATCATCTTGAGAGAAATGAGCCATCAAACGCAGTTCGATTTGCGAATAATCGGCAGCGAGTAACACTCGGCCCTCAGGTGCAATAAAGGCTTTACGAATTTGACGCCCAATCGGAGTACGAATTGGAATGTTTTGCAGGTTTGGATCGGTTGAAGACAAGCGGCCTGTTGCAGTTAAAGCTTGATGATAGCTGGTATGTACACGATGGGTTGTGTCATGCGATTGTTCAATCAGGCGATCGGTGTAGGTATTTTTGAGTTTTGCCAAGCCACGATGTTCCAAAATGACTTCAGCCAATGGATGTTCGATTTTCTCTAAAATACTTTCACTGGTGCTGTATTGACCTGTTGCAGTTTTCTTACCCCCTTTGAGTCCAAGTTTCTCAAACAGGACTTCACCGACTTGCTTTGGTGAAGCAACATTAAAGGCTTCGCCTGCCAATTCCGCTGCTTGAGCTTCCAGCGTTTGAATGGTTTCTGAAAACTCGACACTGAGTTGATCGAGGAATTGATGATCCAGCTTAATGCCATCTTCTTCCATGCCTGTGAGCACGCGAGCAACAGGCATTTCAATATTATGTAGAATATTGACCAGTTCTGGATGGGCTTTCAGTTTTGCTGCAAGGACTTCATACAAACGATAAGTGACATGCGCATCTTCGGCGGCATAATGCGCTGCGACTTCAAGCTCAATCTGATTAAAGGTTTTTTGCTTTGCACCTTTACCTGCGATTTGTTCAAAAGTCGTGGTCAAATGGCTGAGATAAAGACGAGCAACATCGTCCATACCATGTCGCGTTGCAGCGGCATTCAATACATATGAAGCAAGCATGGTATCGAAATACCAACCTTGAATGGTGATACCATGATTGGCAAAGATATGCGCATCATATTTTAAATGATGACCAATTTTCTTGACTTGTTCATTTTCAAGGATCGGTTTGATCTGAGCCAGAACCAGTTCACGATTCAGTTGTTCAGGGGCACCTTCATAATCATGTGCCACAGGAACGTAATAGGCATCTTTGGCATCAAACGCGACCGAGAAACCGACCAGTTCGGCAAAGCGATAATCCAGATTAGTCGTTTCAGTATCAATCGCAAAATGATTGGCTTGCTGCATACGCTGCAATAAGGCATCCCAATCTTGTTGGCTCAATACCGTATGATAAGTCGCATTACCGAGTTGATCATCTTGACTTGATAGATTGGCATGATCTTCAGCCACCACGGGTTCTGCTTTTAGTTCAGCTTTGGCAATACTTTGCGAGGTTTGTTGATAAGCAGAACTATTGGGATTGTTGGGATGGTCTAAGGATTGTAATTGGTTACGAAATTCTAATTCAGTATAGAGCTCACGGAGTTGATCCACATTAGGATTGGCGAGTTTGAGGTCATGCCAATCTAAGGCAAGATCAAGATCACAGACAATGCTGGCAAGTTGATGGTCAACTTTGATGTTGTCTACATTATCTTTAATATTCTGGCTGAGTTTGCCTTTAAGCTGATCAGCATTGGCAATAATATTGTTTAATGTGCCGTATTCATTCAGCAGCTTTGCCGCTGTTTTTGCGCCAACACCTGGAACGCCCATGATGCCGTCAGACGCATCGCCCATCAGGGTGAGGTAATCGATAATTTGATTTGGATGTACACCGAACTTTTCAAAAACACCTGCTTCATCTAAAACACGTTCTTTAAAGCTGTCTTCCAGTTTGACATGTTCATTGACCAACTGCGCCATGTCTTTGTCGCCCGTCGAGATGAGGACGTGATGACCTTCTGCCAAGGCACGTTTGGTTAAAGTCCCAATAATGTCATCCGCTTCTGCACCTGCGAGAAAATACAAAGGAATCCCTTGCGCTTTGATCAATGCATGTAAATAAGGAATCTGTTGAGATAACTCCTCAGGCATGCTTGGACGATCGCCTTTGTAGATTGGCGATAATTTATGACGGAAGGTTGGTTCTGGCGTATCAAAAATCACAGCCATATGGGTAGGCTGAGTGCGACGCATCAGTTTTTGGATCGCTGAGATTGCACCTCGAATGGCATTGGTATGTAAGCCAGTCGACGTGGTTAATGGGGGTAAGGCGTGAAAAGCACGAAATAAGAAATAAGACCCGTCTACCAAGACAAAAGGTGGCATTGCGCAAATCCTAATTATAAATTACTCGGTATTTTACGTGAAAAAGTGGTGGCTGTCTTATCTGAACTGGACGGAGAGCGGCTGCTTATGTCGTTTAAAATTTGCAGTATTTTGTATGTAACAATACCTGCCTATCTAGTGATCAAGTAAGATAGCCGCAATGAAGCTGTCATAATTGATATAAGTCTATGTATAAAAAAGACAAACAGGGACTCATCGTTGTATTAATTGCCTTGGCTGTATTGCTTGCGGCTGCAATTGTATTGAAGTGGCAAGGGACAATTGTTGCTGCTGGGATTGGATTGACCGTTGTTATTGTGCACGTTCTGTCTGAAATTCATCAGCGTTTGCTGCAACTAGAGCAAGCTGCACCGAGCTATTCTGCATTAGGGGCTGGTATTGGCGTACAAAAAATTGTGATATATGCCGCGGCACTCGTCGCCTTATTTGCCTATGCCAATACTTGGATCTGGCTCGCAGGTGGCGCTTTATTGGTATTGTTGTTGTGTTTGATCCAAACCATCAGTGCTTTTCAAACCCGATTGCTGCATTTAGAGCAGGTTGCAACACAATCACTCAATCCAGATATTTTAATTCAGCCACAACAACAGACGCCAAATATTGCTCAATCTGCTGAATGGGATGAAACGACAGCTTCAAACTCTGCAATTGTGGAACAGCAGCAGCCAGCTTGGATGCAGGCTCGACCTGAATCAGTTCAAAGTCCAATACTTCAGAACGCTACTTCCGCTGCTCATTCTTCTGAATCCAAACAACCTGCTTGGTGGCAGCCTGCATTGGACTGGATGATACATGGTAATCCCATTCTCCGTGTTGCTGTTGCCATATTAATGGTCGGTGTGATTTTACTCTTACGTTTTGCCAGTGAACATTGGCAACTCAGCTTAGGTGTGAAACTGGGTTTTATTGCGATTGCGGGCGTAGCCACAACTGTTGCAGGATATTTACTGCAAAAGAAAAATCAATTATTTGCAGTGGCTCTACAAGGCGTCGGTTTAGCGGTAGTTTTTTTAACCCTGATCTTCTCGCATCATTTCGCCGTCATTGCCAGCTTAAGTACCGCTAGTATTCTGTTTGTCATTTTATTATTGGCGACCGTTTACTTAAGTTTAAAGCAACAAGCCTTGTATTTGGCGATGTTGGCTTTAACCATGGCCTATCTGGCTCCGCTGGTCATTCCACAAAATCATCCTGATGTGATTTTCTTATTTAGTTATTATTTTGTCATTAACTTAGCCGTGGCTGCGTTGAATTTTATTCAACCCTGGAAAATTCTGCATCAAATTGCTTTCTTCGCCACCATGTTTATTGGTGGTTCGACGATCGGGATTTATGCAAAAACCTCGCAGTTTAATACGCTAGATATCATTCTCTGGCTACATATAGCGCTATTTATCTGGCTGAGTATTCGTTATAGCCAATTGATGTTACGTGCTCAAAATGCGCAGCAACAAACAGCTCAGGCATCTGAGCGTTTACAACCGATTTTAGATGTAGGCCTGATTTTTAGTGTTCCTGTACTGGGCTTTTCGCTACATGCTTATTTAATGCATAACTCGACCTCAGCACTCACTTGGGGAGCGGTTGCACTCGCGATTGTGTATATCAGTTTAAATATCTGGATTAAACGCCAGCATCCACAATTATCAATTTTGGCTAAAAGTTTCTTTATTCTTGCTGTGGTCTTCGTTGCGTTGATTTTCCCGCTGGCCAAAGGAGCACATTGGACGTCAACAGGTTGGGTGATTCAGGGAACTGCACTGATTGTTTGGGGCGTGACCGAGCGATATCGTTTAAGCCGTTATGTTGGCGTGGCATTGGTATTATTAAGTTCAGTGGCGCTGCTGTTCCAAGTGTGGTCAAACGATCATTTCCCAATTTTAAGTACCGCGATTTTTGCGCTTGCTCAATTTATTTCTGCTTTTTACTTATTGCATTATCAAGAAGTCGAGAAGTATTTCAGTGCCCGTATGTTGAGTGGGGTTTTTCTGGCACTCGGTTTGTATTCAGGCGCGATTGCTGCTGTTGAATGGATGCAATGTCAACAACATGGGCTGAGCCCTTATCTCGCGATTGATGCAATATTATTGGCATTGTTTAGTCTGGCTGTGTATGTTAAATCACGTTTGCAGTGGGGCAATCTACAGCTGATTTTGGTGGCGGTGTTGTTATTCTTACTGTACGGGGAAACTTTTGCTGTAGAGGTTTACTCAACAGGACATTGGCCGAGCACCTTAAATCAGGTTGGCTTTGCTGTCGCTGCGAGCTTATTGTCCTTGCTGCTGATCAGCTTGAATTTGAGCAAGTCTAGCGTCTATACGGTGATTTGGGCGACGTTGCTGTGGTTGAGTCTTGCCAGTATCGGTTTGGCCATTTTCCCAATCATGCCGATTGCAGCGCTTGCGTTGATCCCTGTGATTTATGCTGTTTGGTTATTACGATCGCATAAAACACAGTTATTACATCAATTACCTGTATGGGGCTTAAGCCTGTTTTGGTTATTGCTGATTAGTCTAGATCCGTATTCGGCTGAACAGTATTATGCTTTACCGTTAATCAATCCTACCGATCTTTTGTCTTTACTGGTGTTTGCAGGTCTGATCTGGACGATATATCAGCATGACTTTAGTGCAGAACGCTCGATGGAATGGGGCTTTAAAGTTACCACCATTTTGATTGGCCTATTGGTGCTGAGTAGTGTGGTGGTGCGTGCTATGCATCATTATTTGGGCACACCATTCTGGGGGACAGCAATTTGGTCGAATGGTGATGTTCAACTCAGTTTGACACTATTGTGGGTTATTTTAGCTTTTGTTCTAATGACTTTTTCCAGCCGCCGCCACATCCGACAAATTTGGTTTGTCGGTGCAGCTTTGTTAGGCATTGTGGTAACGAAACTGTTGTTATTGGATTTATCGCAAAGTGGCACTTTAACCCGTGTGATTTCTTTTATTGGTTCGGGGGCTGTAATGTTGGTCATTGCTTATCTAGCACCTTTACCCCCTGCGATAGAACAGACTCAGAAAGAGAGTTAACTCTCTTTCTGTTCTTTTTTGAGTTCTTTTTGATTGGCATATTGATCAACTTCGTCATTTTCTAAGGGAAGAGGTCGGTCAATCAGGCCCATCTTCGGTACAGGAATCTCGATCTCATTTTCCAAGAAGCCATTACGAATGCGTTCCTGCATTTCATCGCGTACTTTGAGCGAGTTTTCCTGACGACACCACACCGCAAATAACAGTTCAATAGAAGATTCTCTAAACGCCGTCACTGTGACCGTGGCTTTAGGATCATCCATCACCAGCGGATATTTGGCTGCAACGTCTAACAGCACATGTCGCACTTTAATAATGTCTTCGTGAAAGTTAATCGCCAAGGTGATTGGAATACGCCGTATCGGGTATTTGGATAAGTTCATCACAGGGGTTCGGATCAGTTGTTCATTCGGCAAACGAATATAAACATTATCCAGCGTCAAAAGTTTAACTGAGAGTAGATCAATCGAAATCACTTCACCTTCGATGGTTTGACCTCGAATTAAGGTGATTTGAATGGTGTCACCGACTTCAAAAGAGCCTTCACCAATCAAAAACAAGCCACTAATCAAGTTACTGGCAGAGGTTTGAGAGGCGAAACCGAGCGCGACAGTTAATATCCCAGCAGCACCTAAAAATACGCTGAGTTTAAAACCAGCTTCTCTGAGGCTGGTCATAATGAATAGCAAGAAGATGAAGTAAAAAATACCCCGACGCCATAACAAACGCTGATGCGCATTAAAGCGGCTACCTACCGTGCGAATAAAGGCATTTGAAACCAAACGTGCAATCAGGAAGCCGATAAAACATAAAATAATGGCGACCACGATTTCACTGAGTCGCTCAAAGTTAATGTTGGTGAAAACACTGGTTAGGCTGCCGGCAACATCTTTGGGAATATTCGAATTTGGCATCGCGACCCCTTAAAAAAATGAATCAAACATATTGAATAAAGTACTGCCTGGTGCACGAGGGGGATGCACATAGGTGACTTCACCCGCTTGGGTTGGGGTCTTATTTTCAATACGAATACGCGCTGGATGATCAGTACCCTCATAATAGACTTTAATTTGAGACGTCCATAAACGGCCTGTACTTTCGCTATAAAATAATGGCAGTGCAGGGACGGGTACATTCATGCGATCAAAACGCAGTTGATGGTGACTGGTGTTGTGGAATTCAATCGGGGTCACCGCACGGAAAGCACGCGGTTTGAGGAGATTCAAATCAATACGACCATCTACAGAGGTCGCGTAGCAAATCTCACCATTTTGTGGGTCTTTACCAAACCAAGTATCTTTCGGTTGAATCACGGGAATATCAAATAGAGGTTCAGAAAGACCGTCAACCAAACCCGCAATCCACAAGGGGGTACTGATATACAGGGTGCCACGCTGACCCGCAGGAATATAAATCGGGTCAACAGGTCGAATCACCACTGAGCGATCCGCCAACCGAGGCATCAAATGAAAGCTGCCATTGGTCTTGTGGAACATATAGCGTTCGATTTTTGCCGGAGGCGGCATGGCAAATTCAATATCATTCAATATTCGCCACTGCTGCTCATAGTCATACTGAAATTGAGGGCGATGATATTCCAAACGCCATTCTTTGATGCCGCGGGTGAGACGAAAGAGCAATGAACCGAATTGCCACGCTTTGGCCTGTTGAATTTCGAATTGTTGTTCGCCCCACCATTTCAGAGCGTCAGAATGGGGAGCTTGATATTGATTATTTTGAGACAAGATGCAAAATTCCTGTGTGAGTATGCTAAACAGACTTCACGCTGTAATCTGCTTAGAGTACACTCACTGCTTTCTTTTATCATTATTTGTGTGATGCAAATACTTAAACAAATACAAATTCCTTATAGTTTCGCTAAACGACATGGCGTTTTGTTACGTTATGAAGGCGATCAAGTTTTTATTGTACGACGCAAGGACACCGCGCGTATTGCTTTGCAGGAAGCTCGTCGAATTTTGGGGAAAACAGCTCACGATCAATTGTGTACCGATCAAGAGTTTCATGCCTTACTGAGTTCTAGCTATGCAGGGGATACTGGCGAGTCGCAACAAGTTGCGGCAGGCCTAGAAGACCATCCAGATTTATTGAGTTTGGCGGATCAAGTACCTGAAGCTGAAGACTTGATGGATCAGGAAGATGATGCACCGATCGTGCGTCTAATCAATGCTTTATTGTCCGAAGCGATTCGTGTCAGTGCCTCTGATATTCATATCGAAGCTTTTGAGAAAAAGCTTTCTGTACGATTACGTGTCGATGGTCAACTACGTGAAATTGTTCAGCCACGCCGTGAATTAGCGCCGTTGTTGGTATCACGTATTAAAGTCATGGCGAAACTGGATATTGCGGAAAAGCGTGTACCACAAGATGGTCGTATTTCATTACGTCTCGCAGGGCGTGAAGTAGATGTGCGTGTCTCAACTTTACCGTCTTCGCATGGCGAACGTGTGGTCATGCGTTTGCTGGACAAGCAAGCCGGACGCTTGAACATGACGCATTTGGGCTTGATGCAAAATGACTATGATCGTTTAACGCAACTGGTTCATCGACCACATGGCATTATCTTGGTGACAGGTCCAACGGGTTCAGGTAAAACCACCACCTTGTATGCAGCATTGTCAGATTTGAATGACCATACGCGTAATATTTTGACTGCCGAAGATCCGATTGAATATCAATTGGAAGGTATTGGCCAAACACAGGTCAATACCAAAGTGGATATGACCTTTGCGCGTGCGTTAAAAGCGATGTTGCGTCAAGATCCAGATGTGGTGATGGTCGGAGAGATTCGTGATTTGGAAACTGCGGAAATTGCAGTACAAGCCTCTTTAACGGGTCACTTGGTGTTATCCACACTGCATACTAATACGGCAATTGGTGCAGTAACGCGTCTTAAAGATATGGGAATTGAACCATTCTTACTTGCTAGTTCACTGATTGGGGTGATTGCGCAGCGTCTGGTTCGTACTTTATGTCCGCATTGTGTGACTTGGCGTAAGGCTGATGATTTCGAGCGACAAGTATTTCAGCATCTCAAAGTTGATGAACATATGGAATTGCCGGAACCACATGGTTGTGAAAAATGTTCACACGTTGGGTTTAGTGGGCGAACCGCAATTTATGAAATTGTACCAGTCGATGAATCGATGCGCCGTTTGATTCATGGCAATGCCGCTGAGTATGAATTGGAAAATTATGCACGTCGTCATGCTGCATCGATTCGTGATGATGGTTTACTTAAAGTATTGGCTGGAAAAACCACATTAGAAGAAGTACTTCGTGTCACCAATGAAGCTGCGGAAGAATAAATCGATTCACGAATAAAAAACAGCATGGTCTAACCATGCTGTTTTTGTTTGAGTATTCGGATTATGCAGTCGTCACGATATTGAAAGTAACGTCGATATTGTTACGTGTTGCATTTGAATAAGGGCAAACGATATGTGCAGCCGCAACCAATTGCTCTGCTTCTGCTTGTTCCATTCCAATTAAATACACATTCAAGGTCACTTCAATACCAAAACCATTTGGAATCGGACCAATGCCGACTTCACCTTCAACATAGGCATCTTTGCTAATTTTAAATTTATCGCGATTCGCTACAAACTTCATTGCACCTAAGAAACATGCAGAATAGCCAGCAGCAAACAATTGTTCTGGATTAGTGACTGCGCCACCTGCACCGCCCATTTCTTTTGGCACCCCTAATTGCACATCTAAAACACCGTCAGAGGACGTTGCACGACCATCACGACCACCTGTTGCTTTTGCTTTCGCACGATAAACCACTTTTTCTAAAGACATGATTATTATTCCTAAATAATATTGAATACAATTAAATCGTACACGATATAAATTAAAAAACAAGTTGCTGTTGTGTAAATTTTAAACTTATTTGTTTAGATGTGTGCGAAGTTCTGAAAGCTGATCTTTTAGTGCCAATAATGCTGTTGGTGAACAGGATGCGGCTTGAGCCAGTTGATTTGGAATATCAATCGCTTGTAATTGTAAAGCTTGCCCTTGTGGGGTCAGGGTAATAATCACTTGTCGTTCATCTTTACTTGAGCGTTGACGAGTAATTAAGTCAGCTGCTTCAAGTTTTTTTAGTAATGGCGTAAGTGTAGATGATTCTAAAAATAGTCGTTCACCAATCTCTGAGACAGAGAGCTGATCTTTTTCCCATAGCACCAACATCACCAGATATTGTGGATAGGTTAAGCCAAGTGGTGCGAGTAATTGGCGATAAACCTGATTCAATGCGAGATTGGTCGAATAAATCAGAAAACATAACTGATTGTCTAATAACAGTTGCGGATGCTCTTCGCCCATGCAGCCCTCAAATAATAATTGAATAGATGCAGTATATCTTGGTCTAATCGATTACCTAAGTAGTTTCAGTATCAATTCAAATGAAAAAAGCACAAGCTGTAAAAACTTATGCTTTCTATCGCTTACTTAAATTGCCAATTACCAAAGCTCAGCAATTTTTTTCATCAATCTTGCTCGGTAGCGTGCGGTGGGGTTATTGAGATTATTCTGAGCTTCAAGTTCAAAATGTTGCTGCCATGCTTTGATCATTTCTAAGGTTGTGCCTTTTTGTTTAATGACCATAACGTCTTCACGTTGAATATTGTCTAATCTCTGCCTTGCACCTTCAGCACCTGTTCCCCAGCCAATGATCCATTGCCCAAAAGCATTCAGCGATAAGTTTTGTGGCGTAGACAAAACACGAGATGATTGAGTTGATTCATCACCATCTACATCCACAGATGTCGCGTGAAGTTGTACAGCGGTCCCCAAAAAAAAGAAAATAACAATCAATCTAAACATGAATAAAGCTTAATAAGAATTAACGGATGATGTTACATCATAGCTAGCCCAAAATTGGCTGACTTTGTTCTACTATGATTAATAATTTGTATTAAATCATGATTCTATAGATCAGGCATTTATAAAAGTTGATCATTGCAGTCAGATTGATCTTGTGTGCTTGTATTTTGTACAGCAGTGTGTTGAAAGTGGTGTAAAGATGAAGAGGGAGTTAATAGGCAATAATCTTACGATGCTGCATTAACGGCATTGCAAGGCGAAGTGTGTTTTGTGTCTTAAGATCAAATTCACTAGCGATTAGGCCGTGTCCTTCAGTTTCAATGCTTTGCAGCAATTGGCCGCGGCTATCTGTAATACCGGCATGTCCCCAAGTTTGACGTTGTTCACCATGCCAACCTTGTTGTGCAGCACCTAAAACATAACACTGACTATCCATGGCCCGTGCTTGTAGCAATAATTGCCAGTGGAGCTGGCCTGTCGTATAGGTAAATGCAGCTGGGGCCGTTAAGATATTGGCACCTTGCTGACGTAAAGTTAAAGCAAGTTCAGGAAAGCGTAAGTCATAGCAGACCATAAGTCCGATATTGCCAAAAGGCGTTTTGGCAACCACAACTTGATCGCCAGGTTCAAAGAATTTAGATTCCTGATAACCACCTACAGCATCGCCGACTTGTACATCAAACAGGTGGATTTTGTCATAACGTGCTTCAGTCCCTTCAGGACTAATACATAAGCTGACCGTGCGAACGCGACCATCTTGAATCACCGAACCATCTGGACGGAAAGGGCATGGGAGTGTACCTGCAACAATCCAGATTTGATAACGATGCGATAACTGTTCTAGGCGTGCTTGAATTGCTTCGAATTGTGCTGCGGTTTCGCGTTGCTTACCCGCAGCAAAGCAAACAAAATTCTCGGGGAAAACAATCAGCTCAGCACCTTGAGCCTTACTTTGTTGAAGTAATGATTCGATGACATCGAAGTTTGCTTCAATGTCATTTTGAGAATTCATCTGTGCAACAGAAAGTAAGGTCATAGGGAGATCACGATACTGAGTTTAACGATCAAGCGTTTTGTTTTTGTACGTCGAGATTTAAGCAATCTTGCTCTTTTTGCAATTGCTTAACCAATGGTTCAAACATATTTTGGTTGTTTTCGTTCAAGTGCATCAGTGTTTTGTGTGCATCGAGCACAGTGTTGAGCATTGCGCTGTGCGTCACTTGCTCTTCTGTAAGCTCCAATGTACATACACTTGGATCGCCACAGTAGTTTAAAATCACAAATACTTGCCCAAGCCCCATGCTATTGGCTAAGGTCGTAATATCTGGATTTGTCGAGAGCATAACGGCTTGTATGTGATGAACTTGCTTAAGCTTTAAACCTAGTTTTGCCAATATACCTAAAACAGTACTGTCAATAAACGTGGTTTCGGTTAAGTCAACGATTGCACCAACAACATTTTGCTGTTGTTCAATTCGATTGAGTAGTTTGTCTAGACTTATACAAGAGTGAGCACGCACTTCGCCAATAAGCTTGAAAATATGCGTTCCGTTCAAACTTGCATATTCAACATGACCTGTTGACATATAAATGCCATTTTCAGAGAAAGGATATGAAATTATCCCATAGTGATATTGGAGACACAAGTGGTTGGAGGGTGTGATTTAATTAAGATATTGATTTTAATATTAATTCATTCGACATATGCTCAAAATTGCAATGTCATCTGCTACATGTTCAGGGGCTTTGAATGAGTCATTTTGAAGATGTTCGACCAATTGATTAAACTGATCGTTCAGACCACCATCAAATGGTTCCAAGGCACCATCAGAGCATAAAATGAACCGCGCATGACGACTTAATTTACAGTGGTGTTCTTCGACTTCAAGCTCTTCAGTCAGGCCAAGTGGAAAGCTGCTGGTCGTTAGAATCTGAGGCGGTTGATTCGGTTCAAAAATAATGGGGGGAGGGTAATGTCCTGCACTTGACCAACGCACTTCATGGGTGACTAAATTTAAGATCCCAGCCACCATGGTAATGTGTTTTTCAATATTCTCTTGTACCAACATCGCATTCAGCTTTTGAATCAATTGGCTTGGTGTTTTTGAACGGCCATGAAAGGCTGCCATCCACGAGGTTAATAAGCTGCTGGTGACGCCATGTCCTGAAACATCAGCCAGATAGAACAATACTTCTTCATCATTTAAACGCCAATAATCATACCAATCCCCAGATAAATAAGCAGACGGTTGAAAAAGGGATTCAAACTGATAGTTTGGTAATTCGATTGGGTTCGGTAAAAGACGCTTTTGTAATTCGGCAGCAGAGGGTAAATCTCGACTATCTTGATTACGTTTGTATTGAGCATCTATTTTAAACAAAGAATGAATCGGATTTTTTGGCAAACTATCCCAAATCCAACCTGCTAATGCACCTTGTTCCCATGCTTGTGCTAACGCTGTGCCTTCATGTTCAAATGCAAGTACAATTGTTGGGAGTTTCCACTGATATTTTAAAAAGTCTTGTACATCGGCAATTGCAATGATGGTTTGATCATACAAATCCAAGTCATCAATTTGAATGATCTGCAAACTCGGTAACTCAGTTAAAGCTTGATCTAAACAAGGTACGGAACGCGTGGGTTGTATGAAATACATAGATGAATAGCCAATCCTTTGTATGATCATTTAAAATTCATCATAGATGAAAGATGACCTTGGATATAGTATTGCCAGAGTTTAAATTCTCTGGCAATACATAAGTTTGTAAAACATTATTTTAAATTAATCATTTTTCATGGGAAGAGCTGTCATCAATGTCATCTTCATCGCTAATGAAAGAAACATCATTTGAGTCGCCACGCTTTTCTGCAATCTGGAAAGCTTTACGTTGTAAATAGAAATCTCGAATCATTGCGTACTTGTCACCCTTTAGACTTTCTTCAATATCAAGAATTTGAGAACGTGCATCAACTGCCTGTAATACATTGGTTGACCAATAAATACCTTCATGATCATCTAGTAAGTATTTTTGTGGACGACCATAGCTATCGGCGGCTAAACCAAAACCATCACGGAAGGTACTTGGGCCAAAGAAAGGCAACATCACATAAGGACCAGAGGGAACACCATAATAGCCTAGAGTCACACCAAAACTTTCCTCTTCAGTGCTTAAACCCAAACGACGTGCTGGATCAGCAAAACCCAAAGTCGTTAAAGTATTCACTGTAAAACGGCCTAAAGTTTTTGCGGCGCGCGTTGGGCGACCTTGCATTAACTGGTTAACTGCATTCCAAGGTTCACCTAAGTTTTTGCGAAATTGGCGATAAGGACTACGCACAGGTTCTGGCACTTTAGCAACATATTGAATTGCAATAGGCTTTAATAAGTTACGGTCTAACATGTCATTGAATGCATAGACTTGGCGATTCAATGGTTGTAGAGGGTCTTTAACAGAATCAGGTTGTGCTGCATTCGCATTTACTTTTAAGTCATCTTTGGTCAGATGTTTTAAATCTTTGATGGCTTGAATCGTAGAGGTTTTTTGCTCAGCAGTGACTTGGCTTGTTACAGCATTAGCTTGATTGGCTGAATCGCTGGGAGTGTCTTGTGCGACTACTGATGAACATGCTCCAGCAGTTAACAACCCAAGCAAGATAAAATTTGAGTAATGCATATAAGTCCTTAATCGCTGTTAGAGCGAAATAATACAGCCATTAAAATGATTGCGTCATAGAACGCGCAACATAAAGATGAGCATATAGTTTAGTTGTTCTCCTATTATTAAAACAAATTCGATCGAAAAATATAAGAAAAATTGTGATTTTGGTTTAAAAATGTTCACTCGAATAAAAAAGAATGAAAATGGGGTTGTGTTGGATG